>JAQVDA010000038.1 GCA_028698535.1 Bacilli bacterium | reverse complement strand
CATGTTCGGATAGATTCGAACGGGTTTAATACAAAATATTTCTAAAGTCCAAGTTCCCTTAAAACCATTATCGCCAAACCCCGCCGTAATATGAATGGTAATTCCTAAGGCCGCTAAACTAAATCGGCCATTTAATAGAGGAACAAAATTATTAGTTTCTGTATATTCAACTGTTCTCGCTAAATATAACTCACCAGGCTGGATTACATAACCTTCTTCTGGAATTTTAATTGTTTTAGTTTTATTAGGTCGTTTACATTCTAAAACTTCCTCTTCATAAATTACTAATTCATCACCTAAATGAACATAATAACTATTTGCTCCCACGTTTTTTTCATCATAGGGTTCAATAACAATATTCCCTTCTTTAATTTGGTTTATAATTTCTTCACCTGATAACATACTAACACCTCCAATAATTTATTTCGTTATATAATAAAGAAAAAATATTATCATATATCATTAATATTAGTGGTCGAAATTCTTTTTGTTATTTCGAAAATAATAAAGGCATACAAGGCCCTTTTAAATACTCTATTTTATCTTTATATTCTTTACTTCTTACCACCAATTCTATTATATAATAAAATATCCATATTACCAACAACATAATTAATATATTAACAATAAAAGTTACTTTTATAATCGTTTTAAATTAGATTGCTTTTTTAATCATTTACATTAACATTTTCTTCGGCTAAAAACTCCTCAAATTCTTCTAAAAAGGCTTTCTTTTCTTTTATAATAACATCAGGGTAAACTAATTTACTGTTTTTAATAGCACTCCAAATATGCTTAAAGGTAACTTTTAAACTATTATCAAAAAGAGCAAAGGAGAAAGCTTGAGTAAGAAGGTTTAAAGCAATATCTGGATACCGTGATGATAATTCAAAAACCCTTTTATATTCAGAAGTCATATTCACCATGAAGGTAATTATTTTTTCAATAACAAAGGATGTATAGTCTAACTTGATACCAGTTTGGGCTTCGATTTTAGGTATAGTTCCGATTAAGATTTTAATAGTTGTTTCCGCTGATGGCTCTTCTAATTCAATTTTTTCAAATCGTCTTAGGAAAGCACGGTCTCTAATAATATAGCGATCAAATTCTTCAGTGGTTGTAGCACCAATAATTTTAATACTACCACGATCTAGACCTGGTTTTAACATATTAGCAAAATCTAAGGATCCACTATTGCCCCCTGTTCCCATTAAGGTATGAATCTCATCGATAAATAGAATAATATTTTGTTTAGTTTTTAATTCATTAACTAATAATTGAATCTTCAATTCCGCGGTACCATCAATAATAGTACTTCCTAATAGTGAAGTAGTATTAATTTTAATAATTTGATAATCTTTCAAGGCGTTGGGAATATTACCCATTTGCATTCGGAAAGCAAGACCTTCGACCAAGGCTGTTTTACCAATACCTGGTTTACCAATAATAACGGCTGATTTCTCGGGTAACAACAGAATCAAGATGAGTTTGTTAATTTCTTCCTCTCTGCCGATAGCGGGATTGGTAATATATTTTTTGTGGGATAAATTTTCACCATATAAATTTAAGATACTTAATTTTGGATTATTAGTGTTGGCAGCTTCACTGTTTTCCTCGTCATTAAATTGTAATATTTCAATATCCGACATTCTTTCTTCGCCCCTTTATCATTAATCATTATAACATGTCTATTATAATATATAAATAATTAGTCTTATTTTTATGATGTTTCGTCAGCATAGTTATCAAAATAACCTTGGACTAAAACAACTGGGGTGCCTTTATCACCGCTACCTGATGTTAAATCACAAAGCGAGCCAATTAGATCGGTTAGACGACGGGGAGTAGTACCTTGTGTTTCCATCTGCCCTTTTAAATTACTTTCTTTTGTTATTATTTCTTTTTTAATCGCCTGTTGTAGTTGTTCACCAGTTAAATTAGCATATTTATTATCAGCCATATATTTTAATTTAATTTCATTAGGGACTCCTTCTAAACCACTAGTATAAGCGGGTGAAACAACCGGATCAGCTAGCTCCCAAATACCGCCAACAGGATCTTTAAAAGCCCCGTCTCCATAAACCATAACTTCGACTTTTTTTCCCGTTATTTCGTGAATCTTTTTTTGAACGGTATGCACTAATTTATTACCGTTAGTAGGGAATAACTTTAATTTTTCTTCAGTTGCTTTATTAGACCCTAATAAACCATAGTCACAATTATAAGCGTGCTTTTTAGTTGGCTTATTTAAAATATCATCTAAACCATATACGTTATTAGCGTTATTTCCCTTTAATATTCTTTTTATTCGCTGGCGGGAATGAATACTACTGACTATGATATTTTTAGTATAATCTAAAATAACGCGCGGATTGTTAGCAAAAATGAATGTAACCTGACAATTCTCTGCTTCAATAATACTTCGATATAAATCAACATAATTTATCCCCGTAAATATATGTGTATTTTGCCCAAATAATTGGTCGTATTTTTCTTCGCTAATAATATCACTCCATGGATTAATATGATGTTTATCTAAATCATCCTCGGTAAATAAATGATTACCAACTTCATCGGCGGGATAACTAAGTAACATAAATATTTTTTTAGTGCCACGCGCCATACCTTTTAAACATAAGGCAAAGCGATTACGACTTAGGATAGGAAATACGACGCCTATTTCGCCATCAGGAAATTTCTTTTTAATGTCATTAGCGATATCATCAACGGTAACATAATCGCCATCAGCCATACCTACTACTGATTCGGTAATCGCAATCACATCACGATTGCCAAGTAAGAAGTTTTCTTCTTTAGCGGCCTCTAGAACCGAACTAACGACGATGTCGGCCAGATTATCGCCTTGTTTAATAATGGGTGTCCTAATTCCCCTAACAATGGTTCCGACTCTTCTTTTCATGTTTTCTCCCTCATAAATTATTTAAACCCTTTTTATTATAACATGGGTTTAATAAAAAAATATTATTTATTTATATTTTAGTTTGCTTAATTAAAACGTGTTAAAATAATTTAAATTAAAGGATTTGATGAATACTGATGCCACTTACCAAATTATTACTTACTGGTATATTTTTTAAATGTTTATTTCTCAAATAAGAAAGAAAAATGGTATAGTGATATTAGGTGATTATTAAATGAGGGTATTATTATTTACCCGCGAACAAGATATCGATGGTATGGGTAGTATAATTATTGGTAAGCAAGTATTTAAATCTTTTGATTACATAACTTGCAAAAGCTTTGAAGTAAATAAAAAAGTAAGCTCCGCAATTACTAGTGGTATTATTTATAATTATGACTTTATATATGTGACGGATATATGTATTCAAGAACCACTTTTAACGCAAATAAATAATGATGAGGAGTTAAAATATAAACTATTAGTTTTAGATCATCATAAATCAGAAATAGATGCCGGAAATAATAAGTATTCTTTTGTTAATATTATCTTGGCGAATGAAAAAGGGAAAGTAAGTGGTACCAGTTTATTTTATGAACATTTAAAATCGAAAGGATTAGTACACCCTAATGCCCGTTTAGATGAATTGGTAGAATTGACCAGACAATATGATACCCGGGAATGGAAAGAGGTGTATAACAATAATAAGGCAAGGATGCTTCATATTCTTTTTGAACAGCTTGGTTATCAAAAATATATAGAATCAATAAATGATATCATTTTAAATAATAAAACTTTTGAATTTAATGAGTATCAATTAAATTTAATAGAATTATTTGAAAAAATTTAGAAGCAGAATTAAATAAAATATTAAAAGATATGTATATATATTAGACGTAGACAACACAAAATATAAAATAGGTTTTGTACAAACTTTATATAAGTATAGAAATGATTTAAGTGAAGCCGTTTTAAAAAACAATATAAATGATGCAGATGTATTAGGTATGATTATTTTAGATAAGGAGACTGTTTCTTACCGAAAAATCGAAGATATTGATGTATCTAAAATTGCTAGATATTTTGGTGGCGGTGGCCATAAAGCAGCAGCCAGCCATCCAAAAGATAATGAAAAATTTGTTAAAGTATTAAAATCGTTGTTATAAAGGTTGATTAAACTATCTTGGATAAGATAATATAATGTTTATCATGTGGGGGAGAGAAAATATAATTACTCGTTATGAAGTTAATCTCCTCTATATTTATATATGTTTAAAGCTTTTTTATTAAATTGTAAACCTGATAAATCAGTATTTAATACCTTCCCAATGGCATTAAATAAATACTGATTTTTAATTAAAAGTTCAAATAATTGAATAATGACATCTTTTTCCTTACTATTCAAATATAAGATATCTAAACAATTCATATTTTTTAAATATTCAATTAATATATTTTCATATTTACTATTTTTATTTTGAATATAAATTTGAATGTTGGAACAATTTTTTTCAATAGTCATATATCGACCATGACTAAAGTCCTTTTTTTCGTGTAGTGTTACCCTCCCAGCGGATGATTCAATAAATTTTGATTCAATATCAGATGCGATTACATAATTAAAGTTATCATAAAAAACATCAACTATTATTATTTTTTTATGATTAATTACCTGTTTTAGTTTAAACTCCAAATCAATAGCCTCTTGTTCAGCTGTTACCAACATATTAATTATCTTTTCGTAATAAGCTTCTTTTTTATTAAAAAAAATTTTACTAAAATAATAAGCGGGAATAATGATAGAAGCAACTGCTATAAAACCTCTTTCTCTAGTGCTATTTTTATTACCATAAGATAAAATATAATCATTATTGTCAAATTCGGCTTCTATCATTTGGGTTATAATTATAATTTTTAGTTTTGGATTCGTTTTTTTGATGTATTTTCTAACACTTAATATGTCGGGACTTTTACCTGAGTAACTACATAAAAACACATAACTTATATCATTTAATTTCTCATTAAAAATCTCTCTAGGCCTTAAAGCAAAAGCCCTTATATGGTCACTATATTTATTTAGACATTCTTTGATAAATAAAGAGGTAGTAAATGAAGCACCAGTACCTATTATTAAAACATTGCCTTTTATTTTATCTATAATATTTAGTAATTTTTCTTCAAAATGGGTATTTTGACTATAATCAAGTCTTTTTTTCAAATTATCAATAGTAGTTTGCATCCTCGTTTTTTTAGTTTGTTTTGCTTTTTTCACTTTATTATTTGAACCACATAATTGACAAACATTTAAATCTGAAAATAAATCATTAGATATTTTTTCTTCCAAATGGCCCCTTGCCCCTATACTTTGCAACACTTTAGAAACAATTTTTTTTGTTTCTTTTTTAGCGTTTATTATAAATTGATTAATATTATTACTATTAATATAAGCTAAAATAATACCGGCGAAAAAAGCGTCACCCGCACCAGTAGTATCTTTTATATCAGAAACTTCAAACTTAATAAGACTTGATTTAATATCTTTTTTTTCTTTAGAAATTATAGTTGAACCCATTTCTTTTCTAGTAATAATTAATAATTCTGTGTTTAATGTTTCAAATAATTTTTCATCATCCTTTAATTTCAAACGTGTTTTAATAAATGATGCTACCACCCCATTTATTTGAACAACATCAAATGGCAAAATTAAATGTTCTTTTAACCTTTCAATATTCATATAACGCATATTACCGACATGCCCAATATCTAAAAACAGTTTTGTCCCTTTAGGCTTTAAAACATTAGCAACTTTTAAAGTGTTTTCTTTAATACTATCAAAAACGGCTATATCTATTTTTTTCTCTTTAAAATCATCAATAAAACTGTTTTTTAATTTCAAACCAGCATTCCATAAATTTGTTTTACATTTTGGACAAGTTATTTTGTTATTATTTTTTTTATAAATATTATTAACAATAATAATATTTTGATAAATTTTTCTACTTCTCCCCTTTTTAACAAGCAATAAACTTGTGTCAATACCTAGTTGTTCTAAAGATTTAATTGCATGTAACCCACTTCTATCGTTACCCACACTACCATATGCTATTAGGTTATGATTGGTGTTTGAAAGGTTAGCTAAAACATTAGATACTGATCCGCCACCAGTGTAATTATATATTTCATCATTAACGCAGATAATATCTAATACTATTTCACCTACGCCTAAAATATTTAGTTTTTTATTAAACATAAAAAAATACCTCCTTAAGTGCATCTTAACACTTAAAGAGGCAATATATCGTCACTATCAAAAATTATTCAAAAGTTTCATCTAAAAGTTTATAATTTACTATTCTTTCAAAGCGAAAATGCCTTATTTCACTTCTTAATTCACAAAAAGCTCCTACATACCAAGAATTATTATAAATAAAAAGATTACAAGGATGGATAATTCTTTCTATTGTTTGACCATCTAAAAGTAAGAAGTCTATCCAAACTTTATTCTTGTTTTTTATTGCATTACTGATTAAGTTATATTTTCCTTTGTTATCGCCCTGGTTTAATAATTTATTAACATTCTTTTTTTGACTTCCTTGATAAACACCACGAACTTTATCAATTAAATTTAAATATTCTTGATTAAACGTAAATTTTTGGTCTTTTTGTAATAATTTTAATGAATTTTCTAATAATTGAACATCATAAAGGGAAAAACCTCTAGTTGGTAGTTTAAAATCTAAATTTAAAATATAACCACCATAAGGCCCTTTAATAGAATCTATATAAATACCAGCTTTTTCTAATTCCTCTTTATAAAGGCGAACCATTCTTTTAGATACTTCTAATCTTTCACTTAATTCTTTGATACTATACTTTCTATTATTACTCAATAATTCTAACATCGTAAAGACATTCGAAATTTTACTCATCAATACCACCACTTTATTACATTATAATATAATAATTAAATAATTAAAACTTTATAGTAAAAAAGGGCATTATTATGGGATAATATCAAGTTAGTTAGCACGCGAAAATTTCCACTATATTTTATTATATATCACCTAGGTGGTTAACATGAAAGGGTTAAGATTAACT
>JAQVDA010000037.1 GCA_028698535.1 Bacilli bacterium | reverse complement strand
CGCGAAGAGTTTGTTATTGAGTATACTTATGATAGTAATGCCATTGAAGGGAGCACATTAACATTAGATGAAACGGCATTAGTTTTAAAAGAGAATATTACAATCGGGGAAAAGCCACTTAATGATTATCTAACCGCTATAGGACATAAAGATGCTTATTATTATATTGAGGATTTAGTTAAAACAAAAGGTAATTTAATGGAAAACCAAATTTTAGATATTCACCGCCTTGTTTTGATGGAAAGACAAGCGGATAAAGGGAAGTATAGAGATTTACCGGTACGTATTCTTGGTACTACCGCTGTTCTTTCAGAACCCTATATGATAAAACCGAAGATAGAAAAATTATTAGCGTGGTATAATAGTGAAAATAAATTACCGATAATAGAAAAAATTGCTTTATTCCATTTAAAGTTTGAAAGCATTCATCCTTTTATTGATGGTAATGGCCGAGTGGGACGATTAATTCTTAATTTAGAACTTATGAAAAATGGTTATGTGGCTATAAATATAAAAAATAAAGATAAAAAAAGATACTATGATGCTTTTAAAGTATATAATGAAAATAAAGATTATTCCCTAATGTTAGATTTAATCTGTGATTATTTAATTGAAGAATTAAATAGATATATAAAAATAAAAGGATAGAACAAATTAAAAGTAAAATTTACTTTGTCTGTTAACTTTCTCTTTTATGCCTGACCAAAACAGTAAAAATTATTAAAAGCATTCGTTTAAACTTCTAAAGAGAAAGAAAAAAGGCTCATTTATGATGGCCTTTTTATTTATCTTTCCTTTTAATGGCGTTAGTGGGACAACTTTCCACCGCATCTAAAACATCATCTTTATTTTTCTCATCAAAATCATTATTTTTAACATACGCAAATCCCTCATCATTAATCGCAAATACTTCTGGGGCGATAGCATGACATGCGCCACAACCAATACAAAGCTCAGTGTTAATTTTTACTTTAATCATGTTTCTTTTTTCCTCCTCAATATAATAAAATTATAGCGTGATTAAATAAAAAAAGCAACTAAGATGAGGTAATATTAAAGGTGGGCAGAGTAATATTTTATTTGTTTGAAAATGTTCATGAAACATGGTAGAATTTAGGTGGTGATAGAATGAAAAGACGGATGGATAAATATTATCAAGATGAAAGTAAAACCACCACGCGGGCTAAAAAAAACATTGATTTATATAATACCGTTTATAATCTAGAGCCTATTTCTGAGGTGGTTAGTGTTGATGATATTAAAGAGATAAATTTACATGGTGAGACAAAACAATATAAAAGCAGGGCGGAATACCAACGTTTGAAAAGTTATCAAACTTTGGTAGAGGCACCCTACGAAAGAGAAGAAGAACCTGTTAATTCAATTTTTGAAGAAGAGATAAATCATGATATTAATAGTATTTTGGAAAGGGCTAAAGAAGAAAGAACGGAGACTGATATTCGGGAGAAGTATCGTAAGTTAAGAAATACGCAATATAATATATTGAATAATTTAGATTTAAGTAAAGATATTGATGAATATACTCAAGAGATAGAATCAGCCGAAGAAAAATTAAAGGATTTAATTCATACTATTACGATGAATAAAAGAGAAATTAATGCCATAAGAAAGAAAGATGATACTAACAACTTGTTATCAGATATGATGACACAATCATTAGGAGATATGATTGAAAAAGCGGAAAAAGAAAATGACGAGATAAAGGAGATTGATAAATCTTTTTATTCTAGTTTTTGTAATTTCACCAAAGATGATTTTGAAAAAGAAAAGGCTGATAAAACGCCAGTTAAAAGTAATGGTCTAGTTAGACGCTTATTAATCTTTGTCATAGTTGCCTTAATTATTACTTTTGTTTGGTATCTGGTTAGTAGTTATGTTGATTTTAATGCTTTTAAGTTATAGTTTAAAGTCATCAACACTAGGGTTGTCATCTTGATAAGACCTAGTGTTTTTTTTATTGATGCCAGTTAAAGCCTGAAGGGCTTTTTTATTATTATAGTTAGTTATATCCGCTAGTGATATAACACCAGTTAACTTACCTTGATCAGTAACTAATAATCTTTTTATTTGTTTTTGGGCCATTAATTCACTAGCTTGATCAATGGAAGCATCTGGTTTAATGGTGATAACTTCATGAGTCATGTATTTATCAACGGGACAATTATAGTTTTCTCTATTACTTAGGCCTCTTATAACTATATCGCGGTCAGTAATAACGCCAATTATTTCGTCATGGTCAACAATAGGAATAAAACCAGTATCATGTTTGGCCATTAACTTAGCGACTTCATTGAAGGTAGTATGGCGATTTGCCGTAATTACTTTTTTAGTCATAATATCTTTTACTTGCTGGTTAAACATAATATTTCTCCTTTTGGATATAGTGTTAACCATATCTAAAAAAATATTACTTAACATATAATTAAAAAGGTGAAATAATGGCACACATGAAGTTAAAGAGGCGTTTTAAAAGAAACCACTGGTTATCGCCCCTTTTAATTATTATTACGATTGTTATTATTGTGGCTATTTTAGGAATTCGTTATATGGGTAACGTTGGCACACCCATCTTGTTATCTTTTGCGGAGATGAAAGTTAAAAAACTAGGCAATTTAGTAATTAATCGCACCATCTCTAATGAAGTAATTAGTAAATTAGATATGAATGATTTATTTGATACGGTTTATAATAATAATAGAGAAATAGTCAGTATTGATTTTAACCCAGTGATAGTTAATAAAGTATTAAATGAAGCGGCTATTATAATTTTGCAAAACTTAAAAGCGATTGAAGAAGGCAACCTTCATTTAATTGATGGGGCGGAGGTAATTTTTTCTGATTATGATCTTCATAATCTAAAAAGAGGTATTGTCTATGAAATACCCTTAGGAATTATTTCTAATATGCCTCTTTTAGCTAATGTTGGCCCAAAGATACCAATTCGTTTTGCCCTAGTGGGCAATTTAAATACTAATGTTTATACTAGGGTTCGTAATTATGGTATTAATAATATTATGGTAGAGGCCGTTATAAAGGTTGATGTTACTAATCAAGTAATATTACCATTAATGTCAAAAACAATTCAGTATAATTTAGAGATGCCGGTGGCGACAAAAATAATGCCTGGGGAGATTCCTAAATACTATCAACAGGGTTTTTCACAATCGTCACCAATTTTTACTATTCCTATGGACTAATGAATTTAAATATGATATATTTTTATTAATAAGGAGTTATAGATGACCAAGAGAATAACTAGGCAACGAAGCAAAAAAAAGATTAGATTAAAACGTAATATTAGCGAAAAATTTTTAATAGGCATGATTGTAATAGTATTTTTGTTATTTATTATAGCCGGTATTGTGATAGAAAAAATATTTGATGTTAAAGGGAGTTATTTTCTCTCCAGTAATAGTTATAAGGTAACATTATATAATGATGAATTAAAACCAGCAGTAACTATGCCCCGTGGTCTCTTGGTAAGTGTAAAGCGCGAAAAACCTCTAACTGATAAACAGGGTGGAACTTTTTACCGCATCATTATTAAGGGTAAAAAATATTATGTGGCGAAGGATAATTTAGTTATTGATAAAAAGCAAATTGTTCGGGAAAAGGTTGTTTATGTTAGAACGCCTATTGATATTTATAAAAATATCAAAGCAGGCCAGTTATTGACCCTAGTTAATAAAGGTGATGAACTAGAGGTTCTTGATTATGATAAAGTATTAGATGATGGGCACGTAAATATCTATCAAGTGAAAATAAAAGATAAGACGGGTTATATTTATAGTGAGTATACAGTATTAGATAAGGATGAAGCCTTACTTCATTACCAACCAGAACAATATTATAAAGTTCATCAACAAAGAAATGATACATATGGTGGTGGGTCAGCGGGAAATTTAGATTATTATCCAGTATCTAAGCCTCTTTTTGATGATAATGTTATGCCGGATCCAATTTATGCTCTTTATTTAAATTCCGGTAGTAATGTAATTAGGCGAATTGATGAATATATTAAATTAGTCGAAGGCACCAAGATTAATGCTTTTGTTGTGGATATTAAGGATAATGAATCCCCTGGGTATCGTTCAAAAGTAATGGAAGCATATTCACCGATTAATTATCGAAAAGCCAATAATAGTTTTGAAACTTATCAAGCCGCCATTAAGAAATTAAAAGCGGCGGGTTTTTATATGATTGGGCGAATTACGGTTTTTAAGGATAAATATTATGTTTTAGATCACCCCGAACACGGAATTATAAATACCAAAACGAATGAACCCTTATTACACCAAAATACTTACTGGCCAAGCCCCTTTCAAAGAGGTGTTTGGGAATTTAATGTTTCTTTAGCCAAAGAAGCGGTTTTAGAGATGGGGTTTAATGAAATTCAATTTGATTATGTTCGCTTTCCTGACCTTACCAGTCGCTTAGAAAAAGAAGGCATTATTGATTTTAGAAATATTTATCAAGAAGAAAAAGCCCAGGTTTGTCAGCGCTTTTTAATGTATGCGCGTGATCAACTACATCCACTAAAGGTTTATGTCGGGGTTGATGTTTTTGGGGAGTCCGCACATGCTTATGTAACGCCTTATGGCCAATACTGGCCGGCATTAAGTAATGTGGTTGATGTGATTAGTGGGATGCCTTATCCGGATCATTTTAATAAGTATGAATATGGATTTAAAGTCCCAGTGTGGACAGTTCCTTATGAGCTTTTAAATTATTGGGGTAAAAATTATGTGATGGTCAGACAAAAAGAAATCCCGACACCGGCTAAATTGCGAACTTGGGTTCAAGCCTATGATGTACTCCCAAATCGAGATAATTATGTAGAATATAATGCCGAGGAGTTAGAACAACAAATAAGGGGCTTGTTTGATGCAGGGTTAGTTAATGGTTATATGACTTGGCATGGTGGTTCTAGTATTAATAAATATAAACAACAGTTAGAGGCCTATCAAAAGGAGTATCAAAAGGAGGAAAATTGATGGAACAAAAAGTGATAGTTAATGGGGTTGAATATGAATTAATTGATAATAAGGATGATGCTTTTTATGAGGAAGAGTTTATAGAAAAATATACCGATTACTTTTGCGATTATGATTATGTAGTTGGAGACTACGCTTATAATAAATTAAGATTAAAAGGTTTTAATGACGGCGATAATCCCAAAGTTAATAAGGTTAATAATATTAAAGGGTTAGATTATTATTTAAAAAATCATTGTGCCTATGGATGTAAATATTTTGTGTTAAAGAAACAGTAATTGACATTGTTTTGACAAGATAAGAAATAACTGTTTATTATCAAGGAATATGTGTTATAATAAAAATAGTAAGAATAATGGGAGGTTAGTTGATGGATAACAGAAAAATGATTACTATCATGGATGAAAGTGGTAATAAGGAACAGGTAGAAGCTTTGATTGCTTTTCGTATGGATGTTACTAATAAAGACTATGTTATTTATACGAAGAATGAACAAGATGAGGATGGTAATGTAACTATTTACGCATCAGCCATTGAGGAACAAAACGGTCAAAAGGTTTTGACGGGTATTGCGACTGATGATGAGTGGGAAAAAATTAAAGAAATACTTAAAGAACTCGCAAAAGATGAGTAAAGGTGGGATAGGAAATGAAGCCTGATTTTTTTAATACAGGAAACGAAGGAAACGAATTTAATGATGTATTATTGGTTCGAGAGGGATTACCAGTAGGAAGAGCTCAGGTAATAGCCAGTGATCTTTTTACTTCAGGTAAAGAAAAAGTGGCTAAATTAACTAGTTCACTTTGTAATAAGATAAGAAATGCAAAATTTGCAAGAACCTGGCGAGAAATAAACCAACAAAGGCTAGAGGCTAGTCTTGAGCCATTATATAAAGATTTTAGAAAGGCTCAAGAAGGATTAGCTAGAACCGATAATAAAGAAACGGCTAAAGAAAAAGCTCGGGAAGTCCGTTCATTAGAACATAAATTAAGTGGTAACATTAAAAAATTGGCTGAGAAATATGGGCTAGATTTCTATGGGACGCCGGAAATCACCGCTTTTTTTAATGTCATTAGTAAGCCGAGACCAATAAAAATTTCTAAGAACCCTTTTACTAATTTGTCCGCGTGGTATACAAGGCAAGCCGGTCATGATTATTATGCTGAGTGGAAAGTAAGAAAAGAAATTGAAGAAGGGGCTAAAGAGATTGAACACCATAAAAAGGAACAAGAAAAGATACTTAGTGATAGCCATCGTCAAACTGGGATTAAATCTTTAATGGTAAATTTTTCATTATGGCATGGTGATAATAAAAAACTAAGACTGGAGAAAAAATACCAAAAATATATAGATAAACATGCCGCTTTATTAGAAGAAGGTAATATAAGACAAGTTGAATATTTATTTGATCAAAATGGTGAACTAATTGATAGATCAAAAAAATCAATTAGTACTGAGGCTACTGAACTTAGCAATCAAGAAGGAATTGAACCAAAAGAAACACCGCCATTAACTACTGAGGAAGTTAATTTAACATCTAAAGAAAATTTAGATAAAGCTCACCATGATTATGTTCATGTAACTCAGCCTGAAAAATATAGGGAGGAGAAGAATTTAGATGAAGCTTCCCATAATTATACTTATACAACCCAGACTGTACCAGAAGGTGGCGAAAATAAAGAAACACCGCCATTAACTACTGAGGAAGTTAATTTAACATCTAAAGAAAATTTAGATAAAGCTCACCATGATTATGTTCATGTAACTCAGCCTGAAAAATATAGGGAGGAGAAGAATCTAGATGAAGCTTCCCATAATTATACTTATACAACCCAAACTGTACCAGAAGGTGGCAAAAATAAAGAAACACCGCCATTAACTACTGAGGAAGTTAATTTAACATCTAAAGAAAATTTAGATAAAACACACCATGATTATGTTCATGTAACTCAACCTGAAAATACAGGTAAGAAGAATCTAGATGAAGCCGATAATAATCCTATTT
>JAQVDA010000036.1 GCA_028698535.1 Bacilli bacterium | reverse complement strand
TATAATTTATTAAAAAAGTATCCCAATAGTGATAAGTATGCTCTTGGTAGTGAAACGAAGAAATGTTTAATAGAAGCTTTTGAATTGTTATTGTATGCTAAAAAGCAGTATAGTAAAAATACTCGTTTAAAGTATTTAAATGAAGTTGATATTAAGTTAACCTGCTTAAAAATATATATTCGAATTGCCAAGAAAAATAATTATATTAATCAGCGTAATTATCGCGCTTGGAGTTATAAAGTCACTAGTATTAGTAATATGTTAGGAAGTTGGATTAATTCATGTCTCGTACGATAAAGAGATGTTTTGATAAAAATTTAACTTTTTTAAAAATGTTAGAGGCTCATGAAAGAGCTAAGAGGGGTAAAATGGGGCGTCTAGAAGTGTTTAATTTTGAGCTTAATTTAGAGTGTAATTTGATAAATATTATTGAAAAAATTAGATTAGGTCAATATCAGATCGGTCAGTATCGTTCTTTTACTGTTTATGAACCAAAGGAAAGAGTTATAAAAGCTTTACCATATGTTGATAGGGTTGTTCATCAATGGTATGTCCATGAGTTTATTAAGCCCTATTTTATCCCGAGGCTTATTACCAATACTTTTGCTTGTCTTGATAATCGTGGGACGCACAAAGCCGTTGATGCATTACAACGATATATACGGATAATGAAGCGAAATTATGGGACTAATTATTATATATTAAAAATGGATGTTAAGAAGTTCTTTTATACGATTGATCAGAAAATTTTATTTAATATTATGCGTAAGTATATTAAAGATAAAAAATTATTAGCCTTTACTAAATTATTAATATCTAATGATGAAAAAATAGGTATTCCGATTGGTAATTATACTTCACAGTTTTTTGCTAATATTTATTTAAATGAGTTAGATCAATATGTAAAGCATATCTTAAAAATAAAATATTATGTAAGGTATATGGATGATTTTGTTATTTTAGTTGATAATAAAGAAAAAGCTAAAGTAATTAAAGAGAAGATTAATAACTTTTTAAATTTTAATTTAAAGCTTAGTTTGAATGCCAAAAGTAGATATTATCCAAATAGAATGGGTGTTGATTTTTGCGGTTATCGTATTTGGAGTACGCACCGTTTAGTTAGAAATAGATGTAAGAAGAAAATAAGAAAACAAATTAAAAGATGGAATAAATTATATATTAGTCATAAATTAGATAAGAAAAAATTTATTTTAGCTTTTAATTCCTGGTTGGGACATATTAAACATGCGGATAGTTTTAATTTAAAGAAACAAATGATTAGGCAGATTAGTTTTATAACGATGATTTAGACTAAAATGTCTTTTTTATTTTTTAAAGTCATATTATTTTTTAGGTGGTTATTATGTTTCAAAGAAAAGTAGATAAAAGAATTAGGTTAGTAAATGTCGTTTTATTTTCTTTATTTATCGTTATTATTTTAAGAGTTGGCTATATTCAGGTAGTAGAATATGAACAATTAAATAAGTTAGCTAATCAATTATGGAATAGAAATTTACCAATTCAAGCTAATCGGGGTATTATTTATGACCGCAACGGGGTTGTTTTAGCGACTAATTTAACGACGACTAGTTTAATTTTAATCCCTAGTCAGATTACCGATAAGGAATTAGTGGCCTCTAAACTAGCCCCAATATTAGGTGTTTCTAAGACGGAAATTTTAAAACACATTAATAAAAGGGTGGCGATGGAAAGAGTGCACCCAGAAGGTCGAAGGCTGGATTACAAAATAGCTGATCAAATTAGTAGTCTGAATTTAAAAGGGGTTTATTTAGTAAAAGAAGCAAAGCGGTACTATCCCTTTGATGAGCGATTAGCTCATGTTTTGGGTTATGTAGGGATTGATAATCAGGGTTTAAGTGGTATTGAATTACAGTATGATTATTATTTAAGTGGGGAACAAGGAGCGATTAAATATTATGCGGATGCTTTTGGTAATCGCTTAAATTTAAGTGAGTTGTATGAACAACCACAAGATGGTATTAATATTATGCTAACGATTGATTATCGCATTCAGGAGGCTATTGAAAGAGAATTAGATAATATCATGGTTCATTTTAATGCTGATCAGGCGATGGCTATTGTGATGGATCCGAATAATGGTGAAATATTAGGGATGGGTTCACGACCAACCTTTTCAGCCAATAATTATCAAAAGTATGCGACGGAAGTAATTAATCGCAATCTACCTATTTGGGCTACCTTTGAACCAGGTTCAACTTTTAAGATAGTTACTTTTGCGGCGGCGATTGAAGAGAAAAAAGTGGATATTTTTAAGGATACTTTCCATGATTCTGGTTCAAGGTTGGTTGAAAATGCCCGCATTAGATGTTGGAAACATGGCGGCCATGGCACTCAAACTTTTCTGCAGGTATTAGAAAATTCTTGTAACCCTGGTTTTGTAGAATTAGGTCAGCGGTTAGGAAAAGAATTATTGTTTAAATATTTTGATTTGTTAGGTTTTGGTCAAAAAACAGGTATTGATTTAAACGGTGAAGGAACTGGTATTATTTTTAGTTTAGATCAGGTGGGACCAGTCGAACTAGCTACTTCCGCTTTTGGGCAAGGGGTATCGGTTACTCCAATTCAACAATTAAACTCAGTTAGTGCGATTGTTAATGGGGGGACATTGTATCAGCCCTATATTGTTAAACGCTTCTTAGAACCAGAAACTAATAGTATTATTCAGGAAAACAGTAAAAAGATAATTAGAAAAAATATTATTAGTCAAGAAACTAGTGATTTAGTAAAATATGCGTTAGAGTGTGTGGTTAGTAATGGGACTGGTCGCACTGCTTATGTTGAAGAGTACCGGGTAGGCGGTAAAACGGGGACTGCCCAAAAGGTAAAAGATGGTCGTTATCTAGAAGGTAATTATATTATGTCGTTTGTGGCCACCATCCCCGCTGATAAGCCCCAAGCGGTTTTGTTTTTGGCGATTGATAATCCTAAAAAGACTATTCAATTAGCTAGTATGACGGTAACGCCACATGCTAAAAAGATTATGATTGATATTCTTCGCGCTTTAGAGGTGAAAAAGGATGATACTGGTCTTGGTAAACAGTATCAGTCATTTGAAAGAAAATATTATGAGGTTCCTTATGTTATTGGGATGGAAATAAAAGAGGTCCGTCCCTTGTTAAGCCATTTTCAAGTAGAATATGCGGGTTCTGGTAATATTATTATTGATCAATCACCAAAAGCCAAGGAAAGATTAATATCCGGTGGCAAGATAAGACTATTATTAGGTAATTAATCATTATATTGGCGTCAAGCCTTAGTAAATAATTAAGAGAATAATGTAAAAAAAGATTAGTTTGTAGTATAATTTGACCCAGAGATAATATTTTGAGGTGATAAGGTGTTAATATTAGCAAAGTCAGTTTTTGCGATGATGATTGGTTTCATTATAGCCGTAGTGTTAGGGCTAATCATCATTCCCTTTTTGAAAAAATTAAAATTAAATCAACGGATTAGTATTTATGTTGGTGATACTCATCATAAAAAAGCGGGCACGCCAACGATGGGTGGTCTTATTTTTGTGGGCGCCACTTTAATTACCATGGTTACTTTTCTCATTTTTGATAAGGTAGCGTTGACTGATAATTTATTTATTGTCTTAATGGTTTTTATTGGTTATGCTTTCTTAGGCTTCTTAGATGATTATTTAAGTATTAAAAAAGAAGATAATGAAGGCTTAACTACGCTACAGAAGTTATTTGGTCAATTCATTATTGCCTTACTTTTTTACTACATTTTTATGAGAAGTGGGGCGGAACCACTTTTATGGGTTCATACACTTGGTATAAAAATTGATTTAAAATGGTTGTATGGGGTCTTTATTTTATTAATGTTAGTAGGTATGTCAAACGCGGTTAATATTACCGATGGTTTGGATGGTCTAGCAGCCGGCCTTTCCGTTTTAGGTTTTATGGCTTTGGGATTAATATCATGGGGTGCTGGGTGGTTGATGGGACACGAGGATATCGCTATTTTTTGCTTTGTTTTATGTGGTTCATTAATGGGGTTTTTATTATTTAATACCAATCCAGCCCGTGTTTTTATGGGGGATATGGGTGCTTTAGCACTCGGAGCGACTATGGCGGCAATTGCTATTTTAGCGCACTATGAAATAACAATCTTAATTGTCGGGGGCGTATTTATTATTGAAATTATGAGTGTTATTATTCAATATACTTCAATAAAATTAAGAAGGAAGAAAGTTTTCCTTATGAGTCCACTACACCATCATTTTGAAGAATTAGGTTGGACAGAAGGCGATATTGTTAAATTGTTTTGGGTCGTTGGCTTGCTCCTAGCCATGATATCAATAACGTTTGGAGTGTGGATATAAAAAACAAAAGGTGATTAAATGAAAACAAAAACATTTGATGTTTACTTATTTATCGCCGTAATTATCTTAGTTATATTTGGTATCATAATGATCTATTCATCATCAAATATTTGGGCAATATATAAATATAATGATGCTTTAAAATATGTTAAAGCCCAAAGCTTATTCTTATTAGTTGGTATTATAATAATGATTATTATATCTAAAATACCCTATCTTAATTACTATTATAAAGCCAACCTTATTTTAGCTATTTGTTTTTTACTTTTACTTTTAGTTTTAATACCAGGCATTGGTACGGTTCGAAATGGGGCCCGAAGTTGGTTTGGGATTGGTTCTTTTGGTATTCAACCCAGTGAGTTTGCGAAATTAGGTTTGGTTATTTTCACGGCTAAATATCTCGCTAAAAATGATTATATTTTAGGGCGAGTCGCCAAAGGAATCTGGCCCATTTTCTTAATAACCTTATTAATTTTTTTATTAATTATGCTACAACCAGATTTTGGTACCGGCATGGTAATAGTCTTATCAATTGTGGCACTTTTCTTTGTTGCTGGGGTTAATTTTAAATTCTTTATTCATATTGGCATATTAGGAGTACTAGCCGTTATCGGTCTTATAATGGGAGCTCCATATCGTTTGTTACGCATCATATCATTTTTAGATCCATGGCGTGATCCCCTAGGGAGTGGTTTTCAGATTATCCAATCATTATTTGCGATTGGTCCAGGCGGATTACTTGGTTTTGGTTTTGGTCATTCCATTCAAAAACATTTTTACTTACCAGAACCGCAAACTGATTTTATTTTTTCTATTATCAGTGAGGAATTTGGTTTTATGGGCATTCTAATTGTCAGCTTTTTCTTTTTAACCATTTTAATTAGAAGTATTAATATTGCGTTAAGAACTAATAATCGATTTGCCAAGTATTTAGTTTTTGGGATAATTTTTCAAATCATTTTTCAAACTATTCTTAATTTAATGGTGGTTGTTGGTTTAGTCCCCGTTACGGGTATCACTTTACCATTACTTAGTTATGGTGGCTCTAGTTTATTAATTAGCTTAATAGGGATTGGTATTATTTTGAATGTGAGTAGGTATTAGACGCATAATGGTTTATAATATTTTTATATTTTAATTATTATCATTTAAAACAATACATCCAGTATTGTTTTTGTATTTTTCATTTAATATCTGATTAACTCATAAATTATAATTAGATATATAACGGTGATGGATTTAGTTAACTTCTAGATTGTATCTATGTTATAATTATTTTAGGATGTGATAAGGTGCGGGTAATTATAAGTGCGGGTGGTACTGGGGGGCATATTTATCCGGCTGTGGCGATTATTAATAAAATAAAGGAACAAGAACCGCATAGTCAGATATTATATATTGGTACGCATAATCGTATGGAAAAAGATATTATTCCGGAGTTTGATATTAATTATATTGCTTTAAAAGTGTATGGTTTAAAGCGTAAAATATCATTTACTAATATCAAAAGTATCTTTAGTTTTTTAAAAGCTATTGGTCAATCAAAAAGAGTGATTAAGGATTTCAACCCCGATATTGTAATTGGGGTTGGTGGTTATGTGACAACCCCAGTTGTTTATGCAGCGAGGAAGTTAGGGTATAAAACTTTTATTCATGAACAAAATAGTGTTCCTGGATTAGCTAATCGGTTTTTAAGTCGTTATGCCGATAAAATTGGTATCTCTTTTGCTTCTTCTCGGCATTATTTTCCCCAAGATAAAACTATTTTAACTGGTAATCCAAGTAGTGATCTAGCTTATCGAAAGAAACTCCTTGATAAAACGAAATTTGGTTTAACTAAGTATAAAAAGTTAGTTTTAATTGTTTCTGGGTCACAAGGGGCCGAACTTTTAAATAATATATTGGCTAAGATGTTGCCATTATTTAAGCATAAAGATTATGAGGTGTTATATATTACGGGGCAAAGATATTATGCAAAAATAGTTAAGAAGTATTCTTTTCCTAGTAATGTAAAGGTAGTTGACTTTATCAATGAGTTACCTAGATTATTGCCCTTAGTTGATTTAATTATATCAAGAGCGGGTGCTAGTACCATTAGTGAAATAACTACCATTGGTGTGCCTAGCATCTTAATTCCTAGTCCATATGTGACTAATAATCATCAGTTAAAGAATGCGCTGGAATTAAAAAATAATGGGGGGGCGATTATTATTGAAGAGAAGGATTTAAAGGGGGATATTTTAATAAGAACTATTGATGGCGTTTTCGCTAATCAACAACTTTATCAATTAATGAAAAAGAAAACCAAACAATTAGGTATTCCAAATAGCGCAATGAAAATCTATAATGTAATAAAGGATATTATTAATAGGTGACATGATGGAAAAAATTATAAATGAGATTAAAATTAATAAAATAGGGAAAATATTAAGAAATGTTTATATGCGAGACTTTACTACTTACAAAGTTGGTGGTAAAGTTTCCTTAATGGTTTTTCCTTTTAATGAAGAAAAATTAATTAAATTATTAAATTTAATAAAACAATTTAATCTTTCATATAAGGTAGTTGGTGGTGGCTCTAATTTAATTTTTAGTGATTGTGATTATGAAGGGATTATTATTAAATTAGATTATTTTAATCATTTACTAATTAATGATAATGTTATTACCGTTGGGTCTGGTTATAACTTAATGAAATTAGCTTTATC
>JAQVDA010000035.1 GCA_028698535.1 Bacilli bacterium | reverse complement strand
TATTAAACGGCGGGTAATACCATCCCGCTTTTGATAAAGATAATTACTGATATTGTGATACTCAGGACATAAAGATAATATTCGCTGGCGCGTTTCCCGATTCACTATAACGACCTCCCTATAATCTTTATTAAAATAATTTTATAATATCATTAAACGTTATATATAATAACAACATGATTAATAAAACAAAACCAACAGCATGAATTTGGTTTTCTATTTTTTGAGAAATGGGACTGCCTTTTATTTTTTCAATTAATAGAAAAAGTAAGCGGCCACCATCAAAAGCGGGAAAGGGAATTAAATTAATAAAACCAACATTAACACTTAAAAAGGCAATTAAATAAAAAACGTTCTCTAATCCCGCTTTCGCTTGTTCACCAACAATCCCATAGATACCAACTGGGCCAGCTAAACGATCAATGGTTAAATTGCCTGTTATTAAATTACTAATAACAACAAACATGGTTTTAAATAAGGTCTTGGTTTTAACCACCGCATAATTAAAGGATAATATTAAACCACGCTCACGATTAGCCGCTATTTCTATTCCTAGCCGATAAACTTCTTGGTTATTGTCAACTTCTTTTTTTAATGGTACGTAATATGTTTCTATTTGCTTATTAGCTTTTTTTACCTTAATCATTACTGGTTTAGTTTTATCAGCTAATTCCAGTTCTAGTAACATCTCATCCCAAGTACTCACCGTCTTATTATTAACGGCGATAATAAGATCGCCTTTATTAATACCAACGGTAACCGCTGGATAGTTTTCTATAACATCATGAACAAGCGGTTTTTGTTCAATCACTCCATAAACTAAACCAATCATCAATAACAAAATAAAAGCTAACAGAAAATTAAAGATTGCCCCTGCTATTATAGTGAAAAAACGCTGATGCCATTTTTTATCTTGCAGTTTTGTACCTGGTGGCGCTTTAATATCGTCAGTCGTTGTTTCACCCGCCAGTTGAACAAAACCACCCAAGGGAATTAAACGCAAAGCATAAATAGTCTCATCATTAGGCCGCTGAAAACTAAATAATCGTGGTCCCATCCCTAACGCAAACTCATAGACATAAACGCCATATCTTTTAGCAAATAAAAAGTGCCCAAATTCATGAATAAAAATAGTAATACCTAAAATTAAAATAAAATAGATAAAAGTCATTTTGTCCCCTTTTCTAAATAATAGTTGTAAATAAAGTAAAAACAATGATAACAAAAATCGTGCTGTCTAAACGATCTAGTACCCCACCGTGGCCGGGCATAAGACTAGAAAAATCCTTTTTCCGATAATATCTTTTAATCGCACTAAAGACTAAATCACCCATTTGCCCAATAACTGTTAAGAGAATAATGATAGGGATTAAGCGCATTAAATTAATATCACTATTAATTATATCATAATAAAAGAAAGTACTAATGATGGTGCCAAAGACACTTCCCCCAATAAATCCTTCCCATGTTTTATGTGGTGATATTTTCGGTGCTATTTTATTTTGCCCAATTAGGTAGCCAGTTATATAAGCAAAAGTATCAGTTATAGTAATAAGAAGAAAAATAAAGATAAAGTAATAGATACTGAAATTCCTAATTAAGATTAATAAATTAAAAGCCATCCCTAAGAAAAAAATAGCCGCAATCAGAAAAAAGGCATCATTAATATTATATATCTTATCGTTATAATATAATATTAAGGGTAACAATAATGAGATTAATAGCAAACTAAGTAAACGATAATCAATATAATAAATAAATTCAACATTATGATAATTATTTAAAACCATCATAATTAACAATAGATAGGCAATTACCTTCATTATAAAAGGTAAATCTCTTTCTCTCTTACGAACCGCTAGTAATTCTCTTAATGCTAGTACCGCCAGGATGGTAACCGCTAAGTAAAACAAATTACCACCAACAAAAATAATTGGTAAAACTAAGCCAAGAACAACAATGGCACTAATGACTCTTTGTTTCATCTTTTATCCCTCCAAATCTTCGTTCTCTTTTATTATATTCTAAAATAGCTTGATCAAATTCACTAGAACTAAATTCCGGAAAGTAACTTCTAGTAAAATATAATTCCGTATAAGTAAGTTGCCATAACATAAAATTACTGATACGGTATTCACCACCGGTTCTTATTAATAAATCAATTGGTGGTAAGTCATGGTATAAATATTTGTTCAATAATTCTCTAGTAATACTTTCTTTAGTAATCTTCTTATTTATAAGGTCATTATTTATTTTTATAACACTATCAATTATTTCATCTTGACCACTATAATTAAAACAAAGATTTAAGGTACCACTTTTATTATTTTTAGTCGCATTAACTAATTGATTAATAGCCGTAACAACCTTAGGAGATAAATTATCCACACGTCCAGACCAGATAACCTTAATATCTTTGCTTTTAAAAACATTAAATTGTTCTTTCAGTATTTTAACAACTAAATTCATAATGTAATTAACCTCATCAACACTACGCTTAAAGTTCTCGGTGGAAAAAAGAAACACACTTAATATTTTAATCCCGATTTGATAGGCGTGTAAGGCTATTTTTTGAAAGGTTTTACTTCCTTCAAGGTGCCCTCTACTTCTTTTTAGGCCCCGGGATGTAGCCCACCGACCGTTACCATCCATAATAATCGCCACATGATGGGGTATGTTAGTTACTAATTTATTCACATTTATTCTCCCATACTAATTATATGTTTAATATTTAATATACTCATCATTATAATCAGTATAAGGTAAGACGCTTTTTATTGCAAGAAAAAAGAACTATTAAATAGTTCTAAAAAGAATCAATATTAATCTTTACTTTTTTATTACCATGTAGATAGCCACTAGCTTGAACAATGGTTCTAATAGCATTAGCCATTTTACCACCCTTGCCAATGACAACCCCCATATCATCATTATTAACCATTACTTGAATCACCATAAAATCATCCTCATCAGTATCAAATTCCTTGACGGCTACTTCTTCAGGATTTCTAACGACGGCCTTTACTAATTCTTCAGTTAATTTTACTAAATCCATTATTTATTATTCCTCTCCTTCGCAAATTTTGTCATTATGTTTTGTTTACTTAATAAGCTACGGACGGTATCCGTTGGTTGTGCCCCATCTCTTAACCATTTTAAAGCCTTTTCTTCGTTTATTTTAATAGTCGCTGGATCACTTAACGGATTATAAGTACCTATAGTTTCAATAAATTGACCATCTCGGCGATGACGCGAATCAGTTACCACGACACGATAAAAAGGTTTCTTTTTGGCACCCATTCTTTTTAGTCTAATTTTAACTGCCACTAATCTTCCTCCCTTTAAATATTTATTATGTTACTATAATATAATAAAAAAAGATAAGTGTCAACCTTTTTCTGTTGACACTGTTTATTATAAGAAATCTTCTTCAATACTTTGCTCAATTTCCTCTTCAACATCTTGAGTTAATGCTTCGTCTTCCACTAACTCTTCCCATGGTTCCTCATCAGTTTCCACGCCAACCTTTATCTTCGTTTCGCCAACTACTTCAATACCAAGCTCTTTTTCAACGATAAATTCAATTAACTCATCCTTAACATCCACTTTTATACAATTGGGCTGTTTTAGGGCCCTTATTATTATCTCTTTATGAGAAGATAAATCACTATCTTCTTTGATCTTTACCTTTACTTCTTCTTGATAATCAATAGTCTTGGTTAATACCGCTGTCTTCGTATCATTATCATACGAATACCACATATTAACATCATACCTACCCTTGATGATTATTTTGTCATTTTTTTCCGCCCCACTAAATTGGTGATTAATTACCCAACAGCCCAAAACAGTATTAACATCTGCTTCTGGCGTTACAGAATAAGCATTTTGAAAGAATTTTTTACCTTTACCGATAACTGCTTTAGTTACTATCTCTTTATATGCTGTCACTTTATCCCTCCTCACTTTAATTTATGCATAAATAGACTGTTTTGTGTCTATAAAAAAAGACTTTAAATAGTCTTTACTATAATGTATGATTAAAAACATTTTTAATGTTTATATCTTTTTTTATAATTTTAATAACCAGTTTCATTTTTAAAAATTTCTTTCCCCATACAAACTCCATGTTTTTACTTTATTTATTTGAACTAAAACTATTTTACCTATATCACTTAAATCCCCTTTACAATATGTTAATTTGTTAGTTTCAGTATACCCCGTTAATAACCCAGTTTTAACATCTTGTTTTTCAATTAAAACTTTTACTGTTTGTAACAGATATTTTTGGTTATTAGCTAATGCGTATTTATTAATCAGTTTATTTAATTGATATAATCTTTCTTTCTTTTCATCTTCACTAACATTATCTTTCAATTTAATAGCGGCGGTCCCCTCTCTTGGTGAGTACACGAAAGTGAAAGCAAAGTCAAACTTTAATTCATTAACTAACGCTAGAGTTTCTTGAAAGTCCTCTTCTGTTTCCCCAGGAAAGCCTACTATTATATCGGTAGAAATAGAAACATTTTTAATATTACTTTTTATCTTATTAAATAATTCAATATAATCTTCTTTTGTATATCGGCGGCCCATTAATTTTAATATTTTATTACTACCCGATTGAATAGGTAAATGAATATAGGGCATAATGTTTTTATTATTTTTAATAACTTCTATCATTTTATCCGTAAAGTCCCACGGATTACTAGTAACAAATCTAATTCTATCAATATCTGTTTTACTAATATCGGTTAATAAATCAGCAAAATCATAGTTCTGATCAATAAAATCACGACCATAAGAATTAACGTTTTGACCTAATAAGGTTATTTCCTTATAACCCGCTTTGATTAACTCTTGCACCTCATCCATAATATAATTAGGCCTACGGCTGCGTTGTCGGCCTCTAACATAGGGCACAATACAATAGGTACAAAAGTTATCACAACCGTACATAATGTTAACCCAAGCTTTATAATTACTATCTCTTTTAAAAGGAATATTTTCAATGATATTTCCTTCCTTACTCCACACCTCAACTACTAGTTCTCCTTTTGTAATCGCTTCTTTTAAAATAAAAGGCAATTTATAAATATTATGAGTACCAAAAACAAAGTCTAGCCATTGGTATTTTTTAAAAAGTAAGTCAATAACAACTTCTTCTTGGGCCATACAACCACAAAGGCCAATCATAATATTAGGGTTGTTTTTCTTTAAATTTTTCAACTGGCCTAATTTACCGAAAACTTTATTATGGGCATTTTCTCTTATAGCGCATGTATTGATAATTATTAAATCAGCCGCACTTAAATCTTTAGTATTAGTAAAAGACATATCCTCTAAAATAGCCTTGACAGCCTCACTATCGTGAACATTCATTTGACACCCATAAGTTTCAATATAATATTTTTTGTTGACACCGTAACTTTGCATATCAGAAGGAATGTTGTAGTCATTAGTCAACACCTTAGTTTTTAAATGGCCCCTCTTTTGAGCCTCTATCATATTTGGTTTTTGCATTTTATCACTTCCTAAAAACATTAATATTATAGCACAGGTTAATATTTTCCCATAATAAAATGTTAGATTGACTAACATTTTATGTTTATAATTATTTACTAATCTTGTCAAGCCCGCCTAAATACGGCCTTAATTTGATAGGGATGGTAACACTACCATCTTCATTTTGAAATTGTTCTAAAATAGCTGGTAATAATCGTGAAGTAGCAAGGCCAGAACCATTTAAAGTATGAACATATTCATTTTGATTATTTTTATCTTTGTATCTAATCAGGCCGCGTCTTGATTGATAATCTCTGGCATTTGATACACTTGACACTTCCTTATAATTATTCATACTAGGAATCCACACCTCAATATCATATGTTTTTGCCATTGACGCGCTTATATCCTTAGCCGCTAATTTAGAAACACGATAGTGTAAACCTAAATCTTTAACTAATTGTTCCGCATTATTAACTAATTCATTTAATACAGCATCTGATTGTTCTTTCGTGGTAAACGCAAACATTTCCACCTTATTAAATTGATGACCTCTTAAGGTCCCTCTTTCCTCCGTGCGGTGGCTACCCGCTTCCATTCGATAACAAGGGGTATAGGAAAAATATTTCCGTGGTAAGTCTTCGTATTTTAATATCTCATCACGGTGGTAATTAATAAGCGCTGTTTCCGCCGTTGGCAATAGGAAACCGCCACTTTTAATAGTAAAAACATCTTCTCTAAACTTCGGAAATTGACCAGCCGTATAACCTGATTCTTCGCCTAATATATGGGGTGGAAGAATAAATTCATAGTTATTTTTAAGATGAAAATCAATAAAGTAATTGATAAGAGCCCATTCTAAGCGAGCACCAATACCCTTATATATCCAAAAACCGTGGCCACTTAATTTAGTGCCTCGTTCATAATCCACTAAATTTAAACTCTTTGATAATTCCACATGATCTTTTGTTTTAAAATTAAATGATGGTTTTTCAAGATGTATTCTTACGACTTCATTATTTTCTTTATCCCCTTCAATTACATCATTATCTGGAATATTAGGTAAGTCAATTAATATATTGTTAATTTTATTTGTTAATTCGTTTTGTATTATATCTAATTTTTCTATTTCAGCATTAAACTCATCAATTTTTTTTATAATTGAACTACTATCTTTACCTTCTCTTTTAAACGCACCAATTTCTTTAGATAGTTTGTTTTTTTCCGCTTTTAAAGTCTCAACCTTTACTAAAACAGCTCTTCTTTCTTGATCTAATTTAATAACACCATCTAAATTAACATTGTCCATTCGTTTTAATAAAGCCTTTTCAATATTTACTTTATCCGCCACTATTTTTTTAATATCAATCATTATATCACCCTTTCTTAATTAAAAAAGACACTTTATCCTATAATAGGAACGAAGTGTCGTGGTGCCATCCTAAATTGCATTAATATATGCATCTTAATTTAAATAACGGTATAACCGGGAATGAATACTATTTTCATCACTCCACTCCGGAATTGATTCATAAAATATTATTACTAGTTTACACCATTCACTAGCTCTCTTTAAATAATTAATTTTATTACTATTT
>JAQVDA010000034.1 GCA_028698535.1 Bacilli bacterium | reverse complement strand
AAAAACTATCAGAAATGGAGCAGAAAAGAATTAAGTGGAATAGAGAATTATTAACCGAAGAAAATAGAAAATATTTACAATCATTACCTTTTTGTTACGAGTTTTATATGAGTGGCAGTCTTGTAAGATTATTTCATGCCACCCCAGTAAAAGATAATGAAGTTGTATTAAATCTTGATACAATAGAAAAGAAATCTAAAATGTTTGACCCTAGTTCTAACACCCGTTCTCAAGAAATGGCCGATATAGTTATTTATGGGCATATTCACCATCAATATTTAGATAAACTTTATAATAAAACGCTTATAAATGCTGGTAGTGTTGGAAACGCATTTGATGTTATTAGAAAATCAGATTTTGATAGCGATAAGAGAGAAACAACTAATGCTCATTATGTAATTGTAGAAGGTAAATATAATGAAAAAAATTATGGTGACGCGATATCCTTTCAATTTATAAGAACTTCTTACGATATAGAAAAAGAACTTGAAGATATTAATGAGAATCTAGAACCAGATATTTATAGATATGAGATTAAAGAAGGTATGTATAGAAATATGACAAAGGTTGAACAAGGCTATAAAGATCGTGGCGTTGTACTTAGAAAATAAATTTTAAAAATAATAAAAATGTAATTAATTATTTTAGTACTATGGGTAATATATATTAATAAGGAGTTAAACAAACAAAAACAAAGAGGTTATTATGAAAAAAAGATTTTCAGTAATCATAATTGTTTTACTCAGCATCGGATTATTAATATGGCGGACTAGCTTTAGTAAGATAGAGAAGTTACTACCAATTAATATTAATATCTCAGCGGTGATGGTTAAACAAGGGCAATATATTGAGCTTATTATTGATAATATTACTAGTAGTAACTTAACTGTCGAAACGAATATTGTTAAGGCGGATAATTTTAAACTATACTATGATGATAATAAAGCGTTTTGTTTTATTCCCATTATGGTAACTAAACTACCTGGTATTTATTATATTAGAATTTACGATGATATAACTTTAATAGAGGATTATTTAATTACTATTGCCGAAGAAGATTTTGCTATTCAATATTTAGTGGTTGAACCTAGTTTATTTCAAGAAGTTACTAGTTCTAAGGCGTATGATGAATATAAACAAGCTATTAATAAGGCTCAAAGTTATGATGTAAAAGAGCGCTGGTGGGAGCATGAATTTATTCAACCCGTACCTGGAAGAATAACGACGGAGTTTGGTATAAAACGTTATACTAATGATAATCCTTCGCCTACCCGCCATTTAGGGATTGATATTGCAAACGATAAGGGGACCGAAGTTAAGGCGACCGCTTCTGGTCGCGTGGTTTTCGCGGATTATTTAACGACGGCTGGTAATTTTGTTATTATTGCGCACGGAATGGGTTTATTTTCATATTATGCTCATTTAGATAGTCTAAATGTAGTCGAAAACCAAGATGTTAAACAAGGAGCTGTTATTGGTAATATGGGTTCAACTGGTTTCGCGACCGGTCCGCACCTGCATTTTGAATTGACTTTTCATCGTGTAGCTATCAACCCTTGGCAATTCTTTAAAAAGTAACTTTGCTATTGAATATATGATGGGAAGAATATATAATGACAATAGGGAGTGAGATTATGAAATGGTTAAAAGAAAAAATTAGTATTATAACTTTAATCGGGGCGGCTTTAATATTAATATTAAGTTTTATTTTGGGCGAAATGAGAGCCGTCAAAGTTGAGGCGGTTGATAAAAATCAACATGCGGTTAGTGAGGTAAAAACAATTAGTGTGGCTGATTATTTAGAATTATTTAAATCTTCTGAAAAAAGCATTATCTATATTGGAGACCCCGGGTGTGGGGCTTGTCAACAAATTAATCCAGTACTAGATAGCATTATCAATCAATATGATGTTGTTATTAACTTTGTTAATCTTTCTAACTTGCAAAACGAAGAGGGGGAAGCTTTGTATAATTCCCATGAATTTCTTCGTGGTGGGGAGTGGGGTATTCCTTTAATTTTAGTTGTTAGTGAAAGCGATATTATTGATAAGCACGTTGGTTCAGCTGATGAGACAACGATGATTAACTTTTTAAAAACTAATGGTTTTATAAATTAGAAGGTGAGAGGAATTAATATGAATAGTATATATGAGCAGATAAAGACCTTTAAAAATAAGTATGGCTTTACGATGAGTTTTCGTTTAAAAGCTCATACGCGGGTTATTGAAAAACATTTAAACCCTGGTGAACGTGTAACTTATATTTTTGCGGCCCAGTTAAGCGAAAGCCCAGTTGATATTATTCATACTTGTGTTATTGCTTTAACTAATCGGCGACTTCTAGTAGCCCAAAAAAAGTTATTATGGGGTTACAACCTTTATTCGATTACTCCCGATTTGTTTAACGACTTAACTGTTAGAATGGGACTAATCTGGGCAAAGATTACGATTGATACCGTTAAGGAAGTTGTTTATCTATCAAATATAGATAAAAAAGCGGCGGTGGAAATTGAAACCAAAATAACCGATTTTATGATTAGAGAAAAGAGAAGATATGGAATACGACCACCAGCTAGTCCGTAGAGAAAAAATAGTTTGGTCTTGATAAAGTAGGTGTGGGCAATGAAAAAAATTATATATATATTAATTATTTTTGCGATGGTTGGTATTTTAACCAAAGTTGTTAATGTTTTTATTGTTGGTAAACACAATATTGTTTACGAGTTAGAACAAGAAAACCATACTTTTTATATTAAAGAAACCTTTATGGCTAGTGCCAAAACGGTCAATCGGTATGAACAAGATAAACCTAATTATTTTTTTGAGGTAAAATTAGAAAGAGAGGGTGACCCACTCTTTGTTTTTAAAATAATAAATCCACATACCCGTTACCAAAGATTAATAAAAGATATTAAGTATTACGAAGATAGTAATATTAAGTGTATTTATCCTATCTTTCGAAATAGAAGACTTAGTATTGATGTATTATGCTTATTAGATGATTCTTTTATTAATTATACAACCATTAGTGGCCACAATAAGGAACTAGATTTATTTGTTAATGATTTGGAAAAAAATTATCATTATCAATATTTAAACTGGGCGCATATGGAAAGTTCCTTTTATAATATGAATGATATTGATATAGCAACTAATAATATCGTTGATAAGCATACTATTGTTTTGTGGAATTATGATGGTATTATAACTATTAAAAAAGATGATATAAGAGAAATAACTCTACTTATTCGTACCACTAATTATGAAAATAAACTAGGGGTATTAGTTGATAAGTATTATGTAGTGCCTAATTATGATCGGCAATTTAGTTATAATCGTTTTATTATTGTTGATGTGGCAATTGGGTCAAAAAAAGATGCTACCCTAGTTGATGATGTTTCCTATGATAGTTATATTCAAGGGGTGGTTGATAAGAAGTTATATATCTATGACCGCGATAATAAATATCAGTATGAAGTAGACCCTAAGCGGGCTACCGCGATTAAAGTTGGCGATGTTGATAGTGGTATTAAACATTATAATGGAAAGTGGCAAAATATTAGTATTTCCGAAGCTAATACTAGTAAGTTATTTACACGCGAATTTGTTATTCCCCCTTATTATCAAAACAAGGGTTATGAAAAAATAGATAGTGTTTTAGGGGATACTGATGGTTATTATTATTTATATAAAAAGATTAATAATCAAATAAATGTTTATCGGGCAAATAAACAAAGACCGGAATATATAACATATTTATTTACCACTAATGAGATGAGTAATATTAAATATATTAATGATTATATTTATTTTATTAACAAAGATACAATTTATGTGTATCATGACCGTTTTAAGTTAAAACCAGTTATTAAGCACTTTGAATTATTTTTTAATACTTCTAATATCTATGATGTTTATAGTAAGGAATAATAACCAATATAGACCTTTATCATATAATAATACCTAGGAGGGGAGTATTATGTATGATAGATATGTTGTCAAAACAGGTGATACCATTGAAGGTATTGCGAAACAATTTAATATTTCAGTAGAAGAATTAAAAAGAATAAATGGGATTCAACCAGGCATGACATTGATAATGGGGCGCGAACTTTTGATACCAAAAACAGAGCCGGAGACTACACAACAACCACCCACTGGCTTAAATAATAATTTTTTTACTTATACAGTTAAAGCGGGTGATACATTATATGCGATTGGTAGTCAATATAATGTTCGCCCAGAAATTTTGGCGTTAATTAATGGCCTAGATGTTTATGCTTATATATATCCTGGGCAAAGTCTCATCATCCCGCGTGAAGATGTAAAAATTCATATTGTTGAACCCGGTGAAACATTTACTGATGTAACTAAACGTTTCCAAACCACACCTGAAAAACTATTGGCTTTAAATAAAGAAATATATCTATTGCCAGAGCAGATGATTATCTTTAAGTAAAACAAGAATAGTAATATTATTAGACTATAGACAAAGGATAATTTGTTTATAGTCTTTTTTTTGGCTGACAATTAGTATATAATGATAAATACAATAGGAGATGAGATAATGATTTTTAGAAAACCTTACGCTTTTTTAATTAAGAATTTCCGTTTAATTCATTTTATGGTTGCTTTTTTAATGAGTTATGTTACTTTTAAAACATATCATTTATTAAATTTCTTTAATGCTTATATTCAGAGGGGTTATTTTCGTCACGAAGGACAATTACCCTCTACCTATGTTCCTTTTCATATCTTTGTACTAGTCATTATCATCACCGCCATTATGACCGTAATATTTTTATTAATGCGGGTTAAGAATAAACCGCGTTTATATTATCTAGTAACTATTATATTTTATCTGGTTATGATTATAATTTTTTTAATTAGCCGTTCTAACTTAAAAGAAATGCAAATGGCCATTATTGACCCGCGGAAAATTAGATTAACGAGAGATTTAGTCTTAATTTTTTCTTTTGTTCAATATGTAATATTAGCGAATGCCTTATTTACCTCAACTGGTTTTAATATTAAAAAGTTTGACTTTGAAGCTGATTTAGAAGAATTAGATATTACAGCAAAAGATGAAGAAGAGTTTGAAGTAGTAGTTGGTGTAGATGCGAATGTTTTTAGGACAAAATTAAGAAGACAAATTAGGATTTTAAAGTATGCCTTGTTAGAAAATATTATTGTGATTAGTATGTGCCTAGGGATTGGTTTATTTATCATGATTATTAGTTTAGTTTTAAGGGCGACCTTATTTAATCCCGTTTTTAGTGAAAATCAATTAGTAAAAACGAATAAAAATTATATTAAGGTAGTTAATTCCTATAAAACCGATAAAAATTATCGGGGAACCATTATTACGAAAGACTTTAATTATGTTATTATAAAACTAGAAGTGGAGAATATACTAACTGATCCCGCCGAGTTAAATATAGAAAATTACCACTTAGTTATTAAAAATCAAAGATATCTCCCAGTGTTAGATAAATATCATTCTTTCTTTGATTTAGGATTAGGTTATACCAATCAGGTTTTAATGCCTAATAATAAATACCTTTATATTTTGGTGTATGAAATAGATCAGATTGATTTTAGAGGGGATATGACTTTAGAGGCTTTAACTAGTGTAGTTGGCAATAGGGTTAATTATGAACGAGTTCATTTAAAACCGAAAGATTTAAAACAAGTTGATATGGTGGGTCAGTATTCTTTAATGGAAGAGATGTGGTTAGGTCAGTCTTTATTGGGTCAAACGATGTTAAAAATAAATGATTACGAAATAAAAGATGAATTTTTAGTTCAATATGCTTTATGTGTAATGGGTGAATGTCACGATACAATTGATGTTGTTAAAGCGGGGACCCTTAGTAAGTACTCAAAAACCATTCTTAAATTAGATGTTGACTTTGACTTAGATAGTAAGGTTAATATTCCTGGTATTAATAATTGTTTTGATTTAATTAAATCTTTTGGTTTAATTAGATATTATCAAGGGGATCAAGTATTTACTCATTCGTTAGATTTAATCAATCGAACTCCAACCTATTATAAAGGGAATAGTGTTTTTATTGAAGTACTTAGTAATTTAGAAGCGGCATCACGGATAGAAATAATCTTTAATGTGCGAAATAAGCAATATATATATCAATTAAAGCAAAAAAAGTAGTCACCTGCTTTTTTGTGTCTACCTTTATATTGCCATTTCAATTTAGAACTTACTTTAATTAACAAGTCATAATTCATTTACAAATTGCTATTTATAATTGTTCTATCATTAAGATGCTTACTTTGATTTTTAATACTCTTATTGCCTATAACGGGGAAAAACCAAATTTGACATATTTCCATTCCCGGAAATATCTTAACTGGTTTAACACATGATAATCCCAACACCCATGACCCTTTAAATCCAATCCAGCCAAATCCGGCCGAAATATGAACAGTAAGTCCTATTCTACCGATAGAACTTCTTCCACTTATCTGTGGTGTAAAATTATAACTTTCGGTATATTCCTTAGTTTTAGCTAAATATAACTGATTAGGAAGTAATATATATCCTTCTTCAGGTATTATTATTTTCTTTTTATTATTTTCTTTTTTACAATCTAATATATCATCAGTATAAACTATCAATTCATTATCTAAAGTCAAATTATAACTATTGGGATTAACTTTATTTTTATTAAATGGTTTTATTACTATATTACCTTGTTCTACTTCTCTTATTATTTCTTCGCCTGATAACATAATTTCCTCCTATTATTTTATCATTTCAAAATCTTTATACAACTTACTAGGAGTTACATTCTTTTGATTTAAATATTTGCCTTTATATTTAATATTCCCTTCGCCAATAACAGGAAAATATGCTAGTTGTCCTACTCTCATGTTCGGATAGATTCGAACGGGTTTAATACAAAATATTTCTAAAGTCCAAGTTCCCTTAAAACCATTATCGCCAAACCCCGCCGTAATATGAATGGTAATTCCTAAGGCCGCTAAACTAAATCGACCATTTAATAGAGGAACAAAATTATTAGTTTCTGTATATTCAACTGTTCTCGCTAAATATAACTCACCAGGCTGGATTACATAACCCTCTTCTGGAATTTTAATTGTTTTAGTTTTATTAGGTCGTTTACATTCTAAAACTTCCTCTTCATAAATTACTAATTCATCACCTAAATGAACATAATAACT
>JAQVDA010000033.1 GCA_028698535.1 Bacilli bacterium | reverse complement strand
GTTGCTCTATCCAGCTGAGCTACCAGGACAATAACCTAAACATATGTTTAATATTAAACATATGCAATTAGATTATACAATAAAAATTAATGTTATTCAATCCTTTTTACCACCGTTGTAATTATTTCTTGATCAACGCTAAAAATTACTTCATCGACATCGTAATTATCAAAAATAGAATAAGCAATCGCATAACTTACTTCTTCTAAGATATTTCTATCATTCATATCACTAAAAATATAATGATTAAAATCCAAAATTAGTTTATTATCCATTTGTTCATAATTTAATAACTCAGCATTAGAATTTAAAAAACTCATCAGATTAGTTTCATAAATTGGGCCACCTGATAACTCATCAATAATTATTTTTATTTTTTCCCGTTTCCCATTTAAATACTTAGTTATAGGAATATAATAACTATTATTATTAGTCTTATTAACATAATATAAAGTGACACTTGCCACATCATGAATAGTATTAAGATCATAAGTTTTATTAATACCAAAACACCTATTTAACTTCGCCGGTAAATAAACACCTGTTTGGGGTAAGCGAGTTAACACTGCACCATCAACATAAATAGACACTTCATTGACATCCACTAAATTAGTTAAATTATAAACAATAGCCTCAACCATTTTCTCCTCATACTTAGCAGGTACCTTTAATAATTCCTTAGAAAAATTAACCGTTAATAACCCTGATGTATATTTTAAATCAATAATATTGGTTTTTTTAGGGATGATTGGTTTAAACCCACTAGGTATCAGGGTGTTATCCTCACTAAGCATAGATAATAACTGTTTAGCTTTATCCTCAATCGTGGTGGGATTATCAACCCACATAACATTAGTTTTTACTAAATAATCATTATCGCTTAGTAAATATATGGCCGTTTGCTTTTGATTGTTCATAATATATTTTAATTCTTGGCGCTTTAGTACCTCGGTACTAAACTCGCGGTCATTAAAAATAAGACCAGCAAGCATGATAATTAATAAAATCACCGATGTTATCAGCACTTTCCTTAACATAGCTGTTTTAATCATTAGTTATCACCCTAATAGAAGGATATGAAAAAAGTCGTAATGATATACGACTTTATAACGCTATTTCTCCTAGTTTTAATAGTTCAACTACCGCTTGGGCTCTTCCTTTAACTCCTAGTTTCTGCATCACATTTGATATATGATTCCGAACAGTCTTTTCACTGATATTTAAATCTAAAGCAATTTCTTTAGTGGATTTATTTAAAACTAGTAAGTTAAAAACTTCACGTTCTCGTCTCGTTAGTATTCTCTTACTCATCCTTTTCCCTCACTTTCTTCTAACAACGAAGGGGTTTATCTCTACTCATCATATTGTATGAAAAAGATATTTTTTAGTGAGAGAATTAGCCTATCAAGAACATTACTCTATTAATAATTACACTTGAAACTTAACCGAAATATACATCTTATGATTAAACTCCTCTTGAATGCTTCTCATTATATCATTAGCAATCCGATAACTATGGTCCTTACTAGCTACCACAATTTTAATTTGATCATGGTCCATCTTCACAAACACATCTTTTTTAATCGCTTGTTTGACCTTTGCTTCTAGTTTTTCCTCGGTCCCTCTTAAGATATTTAAATATTTTATTTGTTCATAAGCATTATTTTTCTCTTCAATGGTAGCCTCAAGATCAGTTAAAACCATCTCCAAGTCCTTTAGGGTCGTCATCATTTTATCATCAGCCTCAACTCTTAACGACGCTAGTAAATCACTTTCTGTTATTTCCATGCTTTCTTTTGTTTCTAATTCTTCTCGGCTAATTTTATCAGTATAGTTTTGATTATTTGTTAATAATAGTTCCCCGGGCATAGTAATATAATATACCGTTAAAACCAACACTAAACTAAGCAAAGTTAAAAACCATAATCCTTGTTTATTGACCATAAGTATCCCTCCTATAACTACTAGTAAATTATATTGATTATTTAAAAATTTATTACAAAAAAAAAGAGTTATTATGAAGTATATCAAGTAAAACAAACATTTTCAGTATAGCACTTCAATATTACCCTTTATTAGTTTTATATCATGCCCGGGATATATATTTACCATCGCGCGTTGATAGAATTATTTCTTCTCCTTCCGCAATAAAGAGAGGAACCTTAATAGTCATCTCATTTTCTAAATAGGCGTCCTTCATCGCCGTCGTTGAGGTGTTACCGCGCACCCCTGGTTCAGTCCTTAATACCTTTATCGTAATTTTATCTGGTAACATTAAAGCTAATATCTCGCCTTGATATAACAATAATTCCACTTGTAAACCTTCTTTTAGAAACTTCGCTTCCGTTTTTATCTTTTCTAGACTTACTTCTATTTGTTCATAATTACTCATATTCATAAAATAATATTGTTGATTCATTGAATATAAATATTGAACTTGCTTTTTTTCAATATGGGCTCGCTCTACTTTAATACCCGCATTAAAAGTATAATCAATAATGGCTCCGGTTCTTAAGTTTTTTAATTTACTACGCACAAAAGCCCCGCCTTTTCCCGGTTTAACATGTAAGAATTCTAATACTTGATAAATATTACCATCTAATAAGATAGTAACGCCGTTTTTGAAATCATTTACATTAATCACTAGTTGTTCCCCCTAACATACCTTATTTTTTTTCTTTATGAAGTGTTGTTTTACGGCAACGTGAACAATGCTTCCTTAATTCTAAACAATCTGGATTATTTTTTTTATTTTTGGTGGTCCGATAGTTTTCTTCTTTACATTCCGTACAAACCAAAGTTATTCGCTCTCTCATAACGATACCTCCTTTACCCCTATTTCTGATTATAACAAATTATTGATAAAGTGCAAAGAATTTATTTACTACTCTTATCGCAATTCGGCGATTAACATTACTTTGATAACTAGAACGAGTATCTAACTGTCTAACATCAGGGGAAACAACGACAATCGCCATCTCTGGATTATCACTAGGGGCATAACCGGCAAAAGTAGTCGTAATCGTTTCTTTATCAATAATACCATCACCATCACTATCAAAAAAACTCTCCGCCGTCCCCGTTTTTCCAGCCGGCTTAGGAGCATTACCCATATAACCGCGCCCTAAAATACCACCCATTACAGCTTGTAAACCTTCCTGCACGCGCTTAATATATTTATCCTCAACCTTAACTTTATTTAATATTTGCGGATGGGCTTGATATAAAGCGGTCTTTAAATGTTCATTATTACTAGATTGATATACCGCCTTTAATAAATAAGGTTGTAAGCGATAACCATTATTAGCAAGCGTACTAATATATTGAGCTAATTGAATAGGAGTATAGGTATCATACTGACCCATCGCAAAATTAAGTAAATGGCCTGGTAAAGTACTATTACCTACATAACCAATGCTTTCAATTGGTAAATCAATTCCTGTTTTAACCCCTAAACCAAATTCATGATAAGTTCGCCGGTAAATAGAAAAAGCCTCCGGATCAATCTTTAATGGATAATTATAAGCATATTGTCCTTTCCCCACGCCCATGGCAATTTTAAATTGATAAACATTCGATGACCATTTTAAGGCCTCAATATCATTAACCCACCCCAAAGTGCGCCAAGAACACTTACGAGGCGTATCTTTAATCTTGATACACTCATCTAACATCCTAGTCCCAATATCAATTACTCCTTGTTGATAACCAACCATCATTGAAGCCCCTTTAATCACGGAACCCACGGTTACTGGTGAGGTCATAATCCCGGGAGTATAATCAATAATTCTATATTCCCCTTTATTATCAGGTAACGCTTGTTTACCACTCATCGCTAATATTTCCCCGGTTTTTGGATTAATAATCACGACTAGGGAACGATTATAATAGGCCGTATTTGGTTCCCTTTTAGTCTTTAAAATCTCCTCAGTTAAAATCTCCTCTAGAGCTTGTTGTAACTTAATATCAATGGTTAACACGATATCTTTACCACGCTCACCCGCACTAATCAACTGATAGTTATTATTTTTTAAGAGTTGATATTGTGGTTTAACCCCCTTTAGGAAATGTTCATATTGGTACTCTAAATAACTGATACCAACCCGATCATTTAGCTGATAACCTTGGTTTAAATAATAATCCTTTAATTCGGCGGGAATCCCTTGTTTTTCAGTCGAAACATTACCCAAAATTAAACGGAAGATATTATTATATAAGTATTTTCTTTCCCAATCTAATTTTGGCTTAAAACCCCTTAATATATGAACCCGTTCAGATATAAGAGCATATTCTTGATCTGTTACAGTCTCATTTTTAATTACTTTTTCATCATAATAATAACCCTGGTTCATTAAAAAATAAAGATAGGCTACTTTTTTATCAAAATCATTATATTCATTTAATTCGTCCGTGGTAATTCTCTCTAATTGTAAATTTTCCATTTCCGATAATGTTAGTTTACGCTCTTTAAATAACCGTCTTTCAGCCGGTGTAATCTTTCCCTGCGCCCCTTTATTATTATTAATTAACCAAAATTCCCGTAAATTACGATCAGTTAATTTACCAGCGTCAATATCAATCAATTCAGCTACTTGATAAGCAAGTTTAATCTCTTCCTTTTTAGTAATACCCCTTTCCTTCTGATAGATAATAGTTTTAACAGGCATATTATCAACTATTAAATTATAATTTCGATCATAAATCCGTCCCCGTGGTACGGAAGTACCCTCAACGATTAATTCCCCTAAAGCAACCGCTCTTTTTGAATGCTGTTTTTGATTTAAAATCTGTAAATTATATAACGCTATGGTTATAAACGAAAACAAAACAATCATCACCATCGCGAGCACACTAAACTTATATTCAATTAATTCCTTTGTCACCTTTATTGATTTATACGGACTATACTTTCGGTTATAATGCAACACTATCACCACCGTATCCTTATTATTATATTATCCCGTTAGTTAGATAAAAATTAATTTATTATCAATCTAAATCAATAAAGATTTATAAGGAGGGTTTTATTAAAATTAATTAAAGTACTTATTTTAGTAAATTAATAATTAGCTTTCTTTACTTTGATAATACATTCTTATATCATTATATAAGGACTGATTAAACTTTTTCTTCTTAATCATCGCTATTTCAAATTTATACGGTGGATAAACAATATTCTTTAATGAATCATCCACATAGGGCGTCTCTAATATTTTCGGAACATCTTTTAATTTAGGATGATACATAATATTAATTAAATTTTCAAAACCAATATTACCAAAACCAATATTAGCGTGACGATCCTTTTTGGAACCACGCTCATTTTTACTGTCATTAATATGTATAACCGCTAATTTATTTAAACCGATCATATTATCAAATTCAGTTAAAACCTTGTCAAAATTACTTAAATCATAACCACCATCATGCATATGACAAGTATCTAAACACACCCCTACTTTATCTTGATATGTTACTCCATCAATAATATGTTTTAGTTGTTCAAAATTACAACCACACTCACTACCACGACCAGACATTATTTCGAGACAAATCATCACCTTTTGTTCCTTATTGATAATCATATTTAAGGCCTTAATTATATTTTCCATCCCTTTTTCATAACCTTGACCAACATGACTTCCTGGATGAACAACAATCTTATTAATCCCTAATTGTTCACATCTTTTAATTTCCGCTTGTAAAAACTTAATAGAAAAATAATAAGTATCCTTATTAACACCATTAGCAATATTAATAATATAAGGGGCATGAACCACTATATCTCTATAGTTAATCTCACTTTTTTTCATTAAGTCGCGCGCTAAAGCGGTTGCTTTATCATTAATGGGAACACGATTAGTATTTTGAGGCGCCCCCGTATAACACATAAAAGTATTACAGCCATAACTTAAGGCCTCTTTAACACTCCCTAGTAATTGTTCCTCTTTACTAAAAGAAACATGACCACCAATTATTAAATTCATTTTTACACCACCATAATTTTATTATAGCGTAAAAAAACAAGGTTTGCACCTTGTTTTATTCAGATACTGGATAAACATTCTTTACGGTTACTACCCCATCATCAAGCGTATATGTTTCATCAATAGTTTTTAAAGGTTCAGGCGGGCTACTAGTAACCTTATCGGAAGTAATTTCCCCATCCCTAACTAAACTTACATTACGTTCAGACCCAACTAAGGTCACATAATAAACTAATTCATCATTAATTTTAGTAATTAACACATAAGAATTATCACGATCATAATAACCACCATCAACATCCTTAGTAATACTATTAATTCTTAAATGAGCCAAAGTAATTAAAGTGGCATCTAAATCATTAGCGGGTAAAACAATCTCAGTATTCTCAGTAACAAAAACCTTGGCCTTGGCCAACATCATTTCAGCGGTACCGGCAAAAGTTTCCTTTTTTTTACCTTCAATAAAAGCAACCGTATTGGGAATAGCAATTAATGATATTAAGGCTAAAATGACAATAACACCTAATAACTCAATTAAGGTAAAACCACCTCTTTTATTAATCATTAATAACCTCCTCAGTATCTTGTTATATTAACTATATAACAATCATAAATAAATTACAATAAAATATCTATCTGTATATACAGATAGATATATTTAATCGTTAAATATTATTTTATTTTTATGGTTTTGCAGTACAAGGGTTATTTGTAAAATCAGTATATGTTTCTACAGCATATGGGACTACATTAGCTCTAGTATCAAGATTACTAGTTAAATTTATCATGAAAACATCAGTAGTCGTTAAAGCCACTTGGTATGTAAAACTATCACCATCTTTGGTTACCGTAACATATGAAGTAGCTGCATCAACTTTACCTAAATTTTCTAGTGGTAAATTGCTAAATAATATTTTATAACATCCCGTCGCCGGTTGTAATGTAGTATCAGATCCAACAAGTAATTTAGCGGCCGAAATGGCCATCTTTCCGGTCGATAGATAAGAATCTTTTTTAGTATTAGTAATAATACCAAGAACATTAGGGACCGCAATTAATAGAATAATTCCTAACACTACGATAACCGCTAATAATTCTACTAGAGTAAAACCTTTCCTTTGATATTGTTTCATTTTTCTTTCCTCCTTAAACTTCCTTTATTATTATTATTAAAATAATAACTTTTTTTCATTCATCTAATTAACTAATATTTATTTTTATACACATAGATTATGGTGTTTTAGGCACAGCGGTACTATTAGTTAATTGAATAGTTTTGGT
>JAQVDA010000032.1 GCA_028698535.1 Bacilli bacterium | reverse complement strand
TTTTATTGGTGGTTTTGTATATGTCAAAATATTTAGAAAATTTAAATGATGAAGTTAGAGAATATTTTAGAATATTATCAAATGAGTTCCCTGAGTGGTTACTAGAATATATTGAAACGCCAGAAATGGAAAGAATAAGCAAAATAGCGTTAGGATGCGGAAAAGACTACACAAATGTATTTAATACTAGATACTGGTATTCTAATTTAGACCACAGTGTAGGCGTTGCTTTGATTATATGGAACTTTACTCACGATAAAAAGCAAACTATAGCCGGTTTATTGCATGATATTGCTGCACCAGTATTTAAACATGTTATTGATTTTTTAAATGGCGACCACGAAAGGCAAGAAAGTACAGAAGAAAAAACTACAGAAATAATAGAAAACTCTAAACAAATAATGGCTCTTTTGAAAAGAGACAACATTACTTTAGACGAAGTAAATGATTATAAGTTATATCCGATAGCTGATAATGATACACCTCAATTATCAGCTGATCGGTTTGAATATAATTTTTCAACAGGGTTAATTTTTCATAGGGTTTGGAACTTAGATGATATTAAGGAATGCTATAACAATATAACTATAGTAAAAAATGAAAATGGCATTAATGAATTAGCATTTAAAGATTTGTCGGTATGCGAAAAATATATTTCTATTGTTTCAAAGTTATGGCCTACTTGGATTACAAATGCCGAGAAAACAACTATGCAATTTTTAGCTGATATGGTAAAGGCTATGTATGACAGAAAGTTTATTACACTTGAAGACTTATATACATTATCAGAAGAAGAAATAATTAATAGAATAAGAAATTGCAAGGATAATTATTTAAGTGAAACTTTTAAAATGTTTCAAGAAGCGACTCAAGTTTTTGATAGTCATGTGTTTGTTAAGGATAAACATTGTGTTAGTATTAAAGCAAAAAGACGGTACATAATTCCTTTAGTACAAAACGGGGAGAATGCTGAGAGAGTTTATAATCTATCACGATCAGCAAAAAAGGATATCGATAATTATTTAAGTTTTGAAACAACAAAATACTCTTACTTTGATTTTGACTTTAATCCAAACGAACAAAAAAAGTTATGGAAGATATAGAAATTAACTAGTCTTCTTTTTTTTTACAAAAAAGCACCTACTAAAGGTACTTCTACTATAAATTCGCCCACAACAAGTGGTTGTGTTCGTATAATCCTTATATGGTGGAGCTGATGGGAATTGAACCCATGTCCGAAAATATAAATATTTAAACTTCTACAAGTTTAGTTAGTTATTACTTTACTATTAAGCATTAACTAACAAAATTACTTAATAGCTAGTTTAGTATTGGTTCGTTATATTTCCTAAACATAAACATAATATAGTCCATTAATATGAGCCTCTATCTTCCCCAATGGACAAAGGAAGGAGAAGCTTGCCACTAATTAATTAAGCAGCAAATGCAAATTGATTATCTGCAGTTATTTACTGATTACATTTAACGTATGTCTACGACTTGCCATTTAAAATCTATTGTTCCCGTCGAAGCCAAGTCAGCCCCATGTGTTGAAGATTATATCATATAATTAATACGTTGTAAACGCTTTTATTATACAATGAACTACCGCAAATTATATTTAGTTTCCTTTCTTATTTCTCTTTCTTGATCTCTTTTCTTTATTATCTCTCTCTTATCATAACTTTTTTTGCCTTTCCCTAATCCAAGTAATATTTTAGCTTTGTTATTCTTAAAATATAATTTTAAGGGTACTAAAGTATAACCAGTTAAACGCAACTTGTTTTCTAATTTAATTATTTCCTTTTTATGCATTAATAATTTTCGGGTCCGACGCTCATCATGATTAAATAAATTACCTTGATGGTAAGGGGCAATAAACATATTTAGAAGATATAGTTCCTGATTTTGAATTATCGCATAGGCATCGTTAAAATTAGCCCTGCCATTTCTAATTGATTTAATCTCAGTCCCTTTTAAAACAATACCAGCTTCATGTGTTTCCTCAATAAAATAGTCATATTTGGCTTTCCGGTTTATTATTTCTTGGGTCATTTTTTCACCCCTTGGATCTTTTATTATTAATTTATACTTTAAAATTAATTACAGTTGTTTTCTTTAATTGATCAGCTTGTTCTTTTTGATGTAAATCCTTATTAATATATATTATACATAATAGTAAACCAATTGATAGTATTATTAAAATCGTTACTAAAGTAGTTGTTTTCTTTGCGGGCACTATTTAAGCTCCTTTCATGCTAATTCAAAATCAATGCTTTTGGCTTCCTTAGAAGCACTCTTCACTTTTATATTTATGATATCACCTATTCGATAACGTTTATTAGTTCTTTTGCCAACTAAGCTAAGGGTTGTTTCATCATATAAATAATAATCATCCTTTATATCAGTAATATGAATTAATCCTTCAACCAGGTTATCAAGCTCAACAAATAAACCAAATTTCATGACTGAAGATATGATGCCGGTATATTCTTTGCCGATATGGTCTAGCATATATTCAGCCATCTTCATATCCATTACTTCTCTTTCACAGTCAATGGCTTCTCTTTCCTTTAAGGAAGAGTGCTCACATAAGGGGCCTAGTTTTAACAGCCACTCATCCACGGTCTTATTATTAATATTCTGATTAAATATATATGTTCGTAGTAAACGGTGAACTATAAGATCTGGGTACCTTCTGATAGGGGCTGTAAAATGAGTATAACAGCGACTAGCCAGTCCATAATGCCCGACATTATTTGGGGCATAAATAGCTTTTTTCATGGCCCTTAGTAATAAGCTAGATAATATCTTAAATTCTTTTTTATCTTTTAGATTATTTAAGATGTTTTGAATGGCTTTAGGATGTAAATCCTTAGGTCTACCTTTAATATTATACCCTAATATAGTAAGAAATTTTAAAAAGGAACGGATTTTCTCTTCTTCTGGATATTCGTGGATACGATAAACAAAGGGTAGGTTTAAGTGATTAATATGATGAGCCACTGTTTCATTGGCTATAATCATAAAATCTTCAATTATCTTTTGACCAACGCCTCTTTCCCTTAGCTTAATATCCAGCGGTTTTCCATTATTATCAACTATTATTTTGGCTTCGTCTAAGGCAAAATCAAGATAACCGCGCTTCTCTTTCGTGCGAGTTAATATATCAGATAACTCTTGCATATCACTAAGCACTTGATAAAACGGTTCATACCCTGGCGCGTTTAAATTATGCTCTAATATTTGATTTACTTTTTGATAGGTCATTTTCTTTTTTGAATTGATAACGCTTTCATAAAGGTCATATTTGATAACCTGACCACGACTATCTATTTCCACCTCACAGGTGATGGTTAAACGATCAACGCCTTCATTTAAGGAACAAATACCATTAGATAATTGGTGAGGTAACATGGGAACAACCGAGTCAACTAAATAAACACTGGTACCCCTTTGTTTGGCTTCTTGATTAATTAGGCTCTCCTCAGAAAGATAATAACTAACATCAGCGATATGAATACCTAATAAATAATGACCATTAGCTAATCTTTTAAGGGAAACAGCATCATCTAAATCTTTCGCGTCAGCATCATCAATAGTAAAAATCATATTATGTCGTAAATCTCTTCTTCCTTTAATATCAAGAGTACTTATTTTATTTGGTACTTTTTCCACTTCAAGCATTAAATTAGGATTAAAAGTATTATCAAAATGATACTTATGAAGAATCGTTAATATATCAATACCAGGATCATTCTTATGCCCAAGTATTTTGATAACCTCACCCTTATATTTATTAAGACCTAGTTCGGCAATAACTTTTAAGATTACTTTGTGACCGGCAACAGCCCCATTAAGTTTATCAGGCGCGATAACTATTTTGAGTTTTATCCGGTCGTCATCTAGTTTTAGGTACCATTTATTTTTACGCCCTATAACTTCGCCAATTAAATTATCTAGTTCCCGCTTGAGAATCTTTACGATGCGTCCTTCCTGTTTAGCAATACCTGGCTTACTAATTATTTTAATAATAACCAAATCATTATGAATAGCCTTATTTAAATTATCCGCCCTAATATAAATGTCATCTTCATTATCAACAGCTACAAAGCCAAAGCCCTTCTTATTGATAATAAGGCGGCCCTGTTTTAAAGGACTATTAACAAAATGAAGATAGCGCTGATGATGAGTACGATAAATTAAAAACTCTTCTTCTAAAGACTTCATTGTTTCAAGCAAATGTTGATGTTCTTCCTTAGTTGTTAATAATAATAAACTATTCAATTCTTTAATACTTAAAGCTTGATTAGATTCTTTTAAAATCGTTAGTATGCTTTCTTTCATATTTACACCTGCTTTTTTAAACTACTAATAAAAGAAAAAAGCTTTGATAAGCCTTATATTTTAGAGTGATAGAATTAAGGATAAAATAAAAAATAAGGCGCCTAATATCATAGTTATTCTACTTATTAATAATTCTAATCCTCTTTCTTTACGTTGACTAAAAAGGTCAGCATTACCGCCCTGGATTACTTGTGAGGCGCTTTCGGCTTTCCCACTTTGTAAAAGGACAATGGCAATTAATAAAAGAGCCACAATTAATAAAATGGTTTCCACATTCTCACTTCCCTGTTATTTAATTTATCATATAATTAGTTTATTTGCAAACATAAAACCAATTAAAATGCTCTCATTTATATTATTAATTTCCTAGTAATAAATAAAACCAAAACATTAAATAAATAAGCAAAATTACCAGTGACGGTATAAGATAAGTTATCTTAAAGTTGCTCCGTTGCCTAATGATTGGATAGATTAAAATAATACAGAACGCTAAACCAAGGTATGTTAGTAGTAATGTATCCTGATCATAAAAATCATAAATTATTTTACTTGGCACAAAAAAATCGGCTAAGGCGATAATTAAAAAATCGACCATATTACTTCCCACAATGTTAGAATAACCCAAATTATAACTACCCATCCGAATTAAGACATATGCGGACACGGTCTCGGGGAGGCTTGTGGTAATCCCAAGTAAAAAAGCCCCAATAACGCTGGCGGAGAAATTAGAGTAAATAATAGATATCTGGTTAACATTAATCGTTAAAAGGATACTTACAATAACCATTAATATTGAGGTAAGAGTGAATTTTATTATTATGGCTGGTTTATTATTAGAAGTTTTTGGTTTAGAAGTAGATAGTTTTGTTCGAGAGACCACCAATAGATAAATTAGATAGCAAATAATTATTATGATGGTCGGAAGGCCAATATTATATATACCACCGATTAATTCGCCTTTAAAATAGGCGATTAAAATCACAAAGATGTAAATTAAAATTAAATGAACAATCACATACTTATCAGAGACTTTATTCATAAACCTTTTTCGTATAAAGATTAAGTCAAGGACCACAATAATGATAAAGTTATATATTATACTCCCAATAATATCCCCAATTGCTAAGGCCGGATTATTTAAACTAACACTAGAAAGAGTCGTGACCAACTCTGGTAAACTAGTAACGCCAGCCAATAAGACTCCACCAATAAAAAAACCTTTCGCCTTGGTCCCCTTGTCTAACATATCGGCATAATGGGATAATTTAATACTAAGAATTATAGTAATGACCGCAATAATAAAAAACAAGATTAAATCCATGTCCTCACCTGATAAAATATATTATCAGGGTAGAAAAAATATTATCTATCTATTTAACTTATTTTATTTAGAGTCTCTATGAACAAATCAGGATTTACAGCGGCTCCACCTATTAAAACCCCATCAATATTTTCTAATGAGAATATGCTCTTGATATTATTTTGATTAATACTACCGCCATATAAAACCCTGGTGTTATTAGCATTGTATTCAAAGCTCATAACTCGTTTAATAAATTCACCCATTGAATTAATCTCACCAGGAGTAGGTGTTAAACCGGTCCCTATCGCCCAAATAGGTTCATAAGCAATAATAACGTCATTAAGCATTTCCTGATCAATCTTTTTTAAAGCTTCGTTAAGTTGTTCTTTAATAACCACTGGCGTTTTATGTAATAATTTCTGTTCTTTATTTTCACCCACACAAAGAATAGGATATAGATTTTCTTTTAAAACGGCCGCCACTTTCTGATTAATTATTTTATTAGTTTCATGGAAAATAAGTCTTCTTTCACTATGACCAACAATAATATATTTTACTCCTAATGATTTTAACTGAGAAGGAGAAACCTCACCCGTATAATTTCCGTCTTTTTTATAAAAAGTGTTTTGGGATCCTAACTGATATTCCGCACTTTTAAACAATGATAAAAAAGGAAAAGAGGGGCAAATAATAACTAAGAGTTGATTAGTAATTTGCCCTTTAATCGTGGTGATATATTTTTGAACCGCCTCTAGTCCTAAGTTCATTTTTAAATTAGCCACTACTAACTTTTTCATTTTATCGCTCCCTTGTAATTTACCCCCTATAATATAATAAGGCTCAAGAGTTCATTATAGATTTTATTTACTATCAATAATTGTTATCCCGGGTAGATATTTTCCCGAGAGTAATTCAAGAGTGGCACCGCCACCGGTTGAGATGTGAGTAAACTTATCTTGATAACCAAACTTTTTAACAAAAGCAACACTATCACCACCACCGATAAGAACCGTTATTTTTTGTTTTGATAAAAAATCACATAAACTCTTCGTACCAATATTAAAAGAATTAAATTCAAAAACGCCCATTGGACCATTCCAAATAACGGTTTTAGCTGGTCGTAAAACATTTTTATATAAATTAATAGTTTGGGGGCCGATATCCAAACCCATTTCGTTATAATTTATATTATTAATACTAACTATTCTGCCTTTCGCATTAGGGGCATATTCTAAAGCCACATTAATATCAATGGGGAGTATTATTTTTTGTTGATATTGTTTTAATATTTCCTCACAAAAACCCAATTGATTATCTTCGACTAGTGATAATCCCACCTGATAACCTTGGGCCTTCAGAAAAGTATAACACATCGCCCCACCAATAATGATTTGATCAGCAATCGTAACCAAATGTTCAATTACCTCAATCTTATCGCTGACCTTCTTACCACCTAAAATTACTATCAAAGGTCGCTTCGGATTATTAATAATTGGGGTCATCACATTTAGTTCCTTTTCCACTAAAAAACCAATGCCACTTACTAAGTTACTAGCAATACCAACATTAGAAGCATGAGCGCGATGAAGAGTACCAAAGGCATCATTAATAAAGATATCACCTAATGAAGCCCAGTATTTGCCAAGTTCATAATCATTATTACTTTCTTTGTTTTGATTAATATCTTCATATCT
>JAQVDA010000031.1 GCA_028698535.1 Bacilli bacterium | reverse complement strand
GCCCCTATTCGGTCAATAATAAAAACTAACATATTCATAGTTAAAATAGCGGTGGCGACCCCTTCTGGATAATTAGTTAAGAATCTAAAGGCAACCGTTAATAACCCTAATAACAAGGCATAGATAACTTGCCCGTAAGGAGTCGTCGGACTAGTCACTGGGTCAGTGGCCATAAAGATAGCCCCAAACATTAAACCACCACTCAAGATATGAAATAATGGGTACCAAAGACCAAGTTGATGATAATAACCAATGGCACCAGTAATCATAAAGACAGTAGCTAGATAAATAACGGGAATACGCCAATTAATAACTTTAGTAATAATTAAATATAATAAACCTAGTAAACATAAAAGGGCACTGGTTTCACCCAAAGAACCAGGTATAAAACCTAAGAGAAAATCCTTTAAGTTACCATATGGTCCTACAATATTATGATAAGTATCAAGGTAATTTAAACTACCAAGATTAGTAAGCGGGGTAGCACTCCCCAACGTATCTATTTCCATTTTACTTAAGTAACCACCGGCTTTGGTAATGGCTGTTTGATAAGTACCCATAATAAATAAATAACCAACTAAAGCGGGGTTAAAAATATTATTTCCAAAACCACCAAATAACATTTTACCAATGATAGTCGCAAAAATAGTTCCTATTATTAAAATAGAAAAAGGAGTATGGACGGGAATAATAAGAGCCAGAAATAAGCCAGGGAAAATAGCGTATGAATATTTTAGATAAGCTTTTAATTCATTTTTCTTATTTAGAAAAAAGCAAGCAAAAAGGATTTCACTGCCTAATGAAGTTATGATACCAACGATGATTAATAATATTGGTTTAAAAGCATCAAATAGTGTCCCATACCCTTTAAAATATGGATAAAAGCCATTCTTATAACAACTAAAAATAATAATTGGTAGTAAGGCGATAATTAAGTGGTTCATCATCTTTGAGGTGTTATATTTACTTTTAATATGTGGGCCATTATCAACCACAAACTTAGTCATTATTTCACCACCTTTTCTTTGGCGACTTTAACATATTCGCGCACATCTACTTTTGAGGGACATATATATGAACATAACCCACACTCAATACATCTTCTTGGTTCAAGGTATTGTAACCGGGTTTTATCATCAATAGCATTTTTAATTAAAACGGGGGCTAAGTTAACGGGACAAATATCAACACACTTGCCACAACGCATACAATTTATATACGGATTATTAGTTTTATTAGGCATAATAACAATACCATTTAAATTATTACTAACTACTAAATCATCACTACTAATAGCCTGCCCCATCATGGGTCCCCCGGCAATCAGCTTTATGTCAGCTTGATCATGATATCCGCCAATAAAAGTTAATATATCCTTAATATCAGTCCCTATTTTAACGATGATATTTTGGGGCTTTTTAACTGATTCACCGGTAATAGTAATCATCTTTTCCATTACTGGTTTATGATATTGTAAGGCTTCATATATGGCATAGATAGTAGAGACATTATTAACAATAACGCCCTTTTCACTAGGTAAACGATGATAGTTAAGCTTTAAAAGATGGCGCATGATATAACCTTCCCACCCCGAGCGAAAAAGGGGTGGTGATAATAATATTTTAATATTAGGATAGGTACCCATATATTTATTAAACTCATTTTTGAGGGCCTCTTGTCCTTTTTCAATTACAATAAAACCTTCCTTAGCCGACATTATTTCCATAATTAAGTCTAAGCATTCCAATATTTCTTCAGCTTTTTCACGCATTAGAACATAATCAGTTGTTATATAAGGCTCCCCTTCGGCCCCATTAACTACAATGGTCTTAATGGGTACATCAACATCATATTTCACATAAGTCGGAAACCCACTACCACCCATACCAACCACACCACAATCTTTTAAACGGGCGATAAATTCTTTTTTCGTCCACCGCTTTGGTGATTTTGCCTTTAAAATAACAGGGTCTAATTTTTCTTTATAATCATTTTCAATCTTAACGCAAGATACTTTCTCGCCATTTAAATATAATTTTTCTACTATTCCTTTAACTTTACCACTGACACTAGAATGAATCGGAAGATGAAAATGATCATCCCGCATACCAATGACAGTACCAAGATAAACATAATCCCCTTCCTTAACTAAACAGGAACATTTTAAATTATCATAATTAGTCAGGGGAATATAAACATAATCTGGTTTTTTAAGTTTTAAGATACGGTTTTTAATGGACATCTTCTTATTCGGTGTTAATTTAATCTTTACCACCATAATCACTCCTTACCTTAATCCTAGTATAATTATAGCACTTTAAATGAAAAAGAAAAAGAAAATAAATGGCTATTATTTTCTTTATTCGTAATACTTCCCTATTTTTAATAAGCCCCTTTTATGTAGTTTCTTTAATATTATTTTTTCGATGAAGCGATTAAAAAAGTTTAACTTATGGTCTTTAACACTAATAGAATTAACTAAGATTGTTTTAAAGCCTAACCGATTGCCACCATAAATATCCGTTAATAATAAATCGCCGATACAAGCAATCTCTGATTCCTGATATTTAAATTCCCGCATCACTTTTAAGTATTTAAATTTAAAAGGTTTAAAAGCGGGGCAACAACAGTCAATCTCTAATCCTTCTTTAAAAGGCAAAGCTCTTTTTTTTAAATTATTGGAAAAAATAATTACTTTAAAACCCTGTTCTTTTAAGGCGGCAAATAATTCTTTTTGTTTTTTCATGGGCTTTTTAACTTGTAATGGCACCACCGTATTATCTAAATCAATTAACAAACATTTAATGCCATGCTTTTTTAATTTTTTATAATTAATAGTATAAATACTTTTTTGATAGATATCAGGTACAAACTTATCCACTTAATCAATCCTTTCTCTTAAGATGTATCCTTAGCCTTTAATAAAATATCTTTTAAATTTAAGGAGGCTTGATAGACTTCCTTTTTAGTAACTCCTCTTTTTCTTTTTTTAGTCACTCTAGTAATTGCTTCTTTTAAGGTTACTTCTTCTTTAATTAAAGTATCAATTAAATCAGCTTCAATACTATATGGCGACTCATCTTTTAATACCATATTGGTTCTTTTATTTATAATGATAACATATTCACCTAATTCATAGTTTTTATGTTGCTTTAATTGATTAATTACTTCACTACATAAACCATAATATTTTCTTGCAAATTTTTTGGTTAAATCATTACCGACACATAAATAAGGATTATATAGATGTTGTTTAATTTTAATTAGCGTATCCATGATTCTTTTGGGGGCTTCATATAAAACGGCCAGCGGAGGACTGTCATGATTAATAGTTGCTAGTAAAGCTTTAATATCGTTATCTTTACGGGGTAGAAAACCATAAAAAGTAAAGGAAGAGATATTAAAACCAGATACTGATAAACCCACAATGGCAGCATTCATCCCCCCAATACCTAATACTTTGATATTATTATCAATCGCGCTTTTTACTAAAATACTCCCTGGGTCAGATAGGCAAGGCGTTCCCGCATCAGTAATAATGGCTACTTTTTTTCCTTGTTTTAACATGGCGATGATTGATTTAGTTTGTTTTTTTTCATTAAATTTATGATAACTGATTAAGGGCTTTTTAATCTGATAATGGTTAAGTAATTTAATTGATACACGCGTATCTTCCGCGGCAATTAAATCAACCGCTTTTAATACTTCTAACGCATTAAGGGTGATATCTTTTAAATTACCAATCGGTGTGGCGACCACGAATAACTCTCCAGGCATGATTAGTCCCCCCTTCATTAAATTAATACTATTATATCACAGTAAACTCAGTCTTTTTTAATATCTTTGGGTGGTTTTTTTATCAAGGTGCCCTTCTTAATAATGTCTGGTCCATACTTAGCTTTTAACGCATCAACAGTACGATCTAATTGATGAAGATGGTCTCTTATGGTTAAATCTTCAAATAAGGATAATTGATGATTGGTATCCTTAACTAAGTCTGATAAACTAATACCAATTAAACGCAAGGGTTCTTTCGTCCACATTTTTTGAAACAATAGTTTAGCGACTTCATATATTTCTTTAGTAATATTAGTTGCGTTCGCTAATTTCTTTTGATGGGTATAGCTTTTAAAAAGGCGGTCTTTTAAATTGACCATAATAACCCGGGCATATTTACCTTCTTTACGTAAGGTGATTCCTAAGTCTTCGGCCAACGCTAATAAAACTTTATAGGCATCAACGGCAGTAGTAATATCTTGCGCGAGCGTTTGTGATTTACTAAAACCCTTGGGGTCATCTTTTTCAATCTTTAATAAGGAACTATCAATCCCATTAGCGCTTTTATGTAACTCCAGAGCCCGACTTTTAAAAAGCGGATATAAAATATTAATATCCGTTTGGGCTAAAGCACCGATTGTGTGAATATTAAGAGCCTCTAATTTAGTCGTGGTTTTTACCCCTACTCCAAATAACGAACCAACTGGTAAGACCCATAATTTTTCTTTAATTTCCTCGGGAAACAAAGTATGAACTTGGTCTGGTTTAGAAAAATCAGAAGCCATTTTCGCACATAACTTATTATGAGCAATACCGATATTAACACTGAACCCTAATTTAGCTTTTATCTCCTCTTTTAGTTGATAGGCAAATTTAATGGGGTCACCATATAATTTTTTTACTTTGCCATAGTCAAGAAAGCATTCATCAATTGAGAAAATTTCTAAATCAGGCGTATAACGACCTAGTAAAGTAAATAAAGCCTTTGACATCTGTTCATATACTTTATATTGAGGCGGATATACTTTTAAATTGGAACACTTCCCTCGAGCACTATATAAACTCTCGCCAGTTAAGATTCCTTTTTGTTTGGCTAAATTGCTTTTAGCCAGAACCACTCCTTTTCTTTTTTTTTCATCGCCACCGATAACAGCGCATTCATTTCGAATATCATTTGGATAACCATTCTTTAAGCGATAAACCGCACTCCATGATAAAAAAGCGGCGTTAACATCAATATGAAAAATAATTTCTTTCATGTTATCACCCCAATATTTTTTAACCAAACATTAACCAATCTGGTTTAAAGGCCATTAATAAGGCAATTAAAATCATTAAAAGGCCACCAATTAAATGATTATATTTAGTATATTTAGTTGATATACCCTTTAATTTAAAGGTCACCATTGCTATTGTAAAAATAATAATGTGATCTAGCATAAAGAAAAAAAGATATAACAATAAATACCAATAATAACTAATATGGGTAACATTATTTAATACTAAAATTTGAATATAAACAAGCGGAATTCCCACCGAACAAAGTAACTCAATTAGATTAACGGAAATTGCAAGAATAGTGATACCAATCATACCAAGTAATAAATTATTACGACTGGTAAAGTTTTTAATATGGGTGAGTATTTTTTGTTGTTGACGCTCATTAGTAACTTCACAACCAGATTTAGGGGCGCTAAAATAAGCTTTTAAATGATAAAGACCACCAAGTAAAGCAGCCGCAATAATGAATAATTTAAGCCAAAATAGAGACTTAAGAACTAAAACCACTTGTAACCAACTAGTCATAAAAAGAAAGTAAATAAACGCCGACGCGAGAATAAAAGTCATTCCTAAAATAAACATTTTACGGCGATCATTCATGCCAATTAAAATACTAATTAACAAGATTAAAATCCATAAAGCACAAGGATTAAACCCATCAATTAATCCTAAAATGATGGTGATAATAGGTAATGAAAATTGAGCTAGATTAATAGTACCTATAATTGGTAAAGTGATTTGATATGATGAATTATTATTATTATCGGTTGATTCTGAGTTAGAATCATTACTTGGAGCTTTAACAATACCAAGCATTTCGCCCACATAATCACGATAAGGGTTATTTAAATAATAAGTAATGGCCTTTTCTATTTGTGAACCGGTCATAGATATGGAAAAGCCAGTAAATGTTTGATCCCCAATGACGGTAAAAGGAACACCGCGAAAATTGGTATCTAATAAGGTCTCAATATCCTTTAATATCTTTTGGGTTTCATGACTAGCAGTTTCATAATCATAAACCGTTATTTGCGGATATTTATTAGTTATTTTCCTTAAAAAAGCCCTCTCAGTATTACAGTGGGGACATCCATCACGCCAAAAAAAATGTATATTAACATCATTTGTTGCTTCAATCTTTAAAGGAATTAAGATAAAGACAATAACGATTAAGAATAAATATTTCAAATGTTTGTTCAAAGTCATTACCTCCTGTTAAGTATCATAATATGACTCTATTAACCACTATACTATTTTTTTGATTATTTGGCTACTATTTATCATTATTATTCTCTAAAAGACGCCATATAAAGACATTATTTTCTTTTTATTTCATACTTTATTATAAAGGGTGTGGTTACAATGTTAGTACATCTCATCGCTTTTTTTAAATCATTTTTTTTCTTTACGGCTTCCTATAGTCACAATCTCTTTCCTGAACCACTTACAAAAGAAGAGGAAGAAAAATTAATAAAAGAGATGCAGCTTGGTGATAAGGAAGCCCGTAATAAAATTATTGAGCATAACCTTCGTTTAGTCGCCCATATTGTTAAAAAATTTGATAAGAAAAGAAACGATATTGATGATTTAATTAGTATTGGAACGATTGGTTTAATTAAAGGAGTTGATTCTTACTCTAGTAAACATGGAACCAAAATAACTACTTACTGTGCCCGCTGTATTGAAAATGAAATATTGATGCATTTTCGAAGTGATAAAAAAAATGTCCGCAATGTCAGTCTTAATTCACTAGTTGGTTATGATAAAGATGGTAATGAAATTGCTTTTATTGATATTATTAAAACCCCCCACCCTGATTATGTCGAAGCCATTCATACTAAAAATAATATTAATTTATTAAAAAAATATATGCAGGGCTTAAATGAACGAGAGAAAAACATTATTACTAAACGCTATGGATTAGATAATCAGGATGAATTAACGCAAAAACAAATTGCTCAAGAATTAAACATTTCCCGGAGCTATGTATCCAGAATTGAAAAAAGAGCTTTAACTAAAATTTTAAAAGAATTTATTAAAAGTAAAAATTACTCATATTTTGAGTAATTTTACAAATTTAAATGGCTTTTTATCACGTTATATAACTCTTGATGGGTATCGGTAATAGTTTTTATATTGTTATCTTTCACACAGTTAATAATAGGCCAATTATAAAGGGCCGCTAATTCTTTATAAGCGCGTTCGGCATTTCTTAGATGTTCTTCTGAGGCTTCGTGATGATCTAGTAATTTATTATGACTACGATACCTTTTTAGTTCAGCGGCTTGTTCATAAGGCATATAAAGTAGAAGCGTAATATCGGGGATTGGTAACGCTAGTAAATCATGTTCTAGTTGATGAAGCCATTCAAACATCTTTTTCCGTTCCGCTTTGGTTTTTATTTTGCCACCTTGGTGACCCATATTTGATGTGGTATAGCGATCTAAAATAACCCAATAACCGGCCGCTAACCACTCCATAATTTGGGGACAATTATACCGGCGATCAGCCGCATAATATAAAGAGGCCACTTTCGGATCAACATTTGTGGCATTTTCCGTAAAAAAGCTCTCACAAATTTCTTTTTTCC
>JAQVDA010000030.1 GCA_028698535.1 Bacilli bacterium | reverse complement strand
TTATCTATGCCTTGTTATTAGGGTTATTAACGGTTGCCTTTAGATTCTTAACTAATTATCCAGAAGGGGTCGCCACCGCTATTTTAACTATGAATATGTTAGTTTTTATTATTGACCGAATAGGGGCCAAGGTTCGGTTTAATCTAAGATGGATACTTATTTTAAATCTGATTCTATTAATGCTGGTAACTAGTATTACTGGTTATATCACTTTTAATATTAAGAAGGTAGATGATAAAGATTTAGCCTTTACCATTCTTAATATTAAAAGGCAAGATCAACAAACTATTTATCAAGTAACTTATAAGGCTTTCCACGGTATCATTAAAGCCGATATTACTATTAATCATACTAATAATAAAATAACGGATATTACAATCATCGAACAAAAAGAAGATGTGTGGTCACAAATAGAAAACGCTGATTATCTAAAGAAAATTATTCATAATCAAACTGATTTAGGTAAACTAGATACCATAGCCGGGGCTACCTACACCACCAACTATTTAAAACAAATGGCAATTAAAGTAATGGATGATTATCATAAACGAAAAGAGGAATATAAATGAAAAAAGAAGTATTAAAAGGCATCATTGTTTTTACTATCATTGGCTTTTTATGTTCCCTTTTGTTATTTTGGGTTTATGAAACAACTAAACCATTAATTGAACATATTAATAGGGGGTCTTATTATGAAAAATAATTTATTAACCGGTCTAATTAAAGAAAATCCTATTTTTGTTTTATTATTAGGGTTATGTCCAGTTTTAGCTGTTTCGACAACGGTGGAAAATGCTATTGTGATGAGTTTATCGGTTTTATTTGTCTTACTAGGTTCTAATTTAATGGTTTCCCTTATTAAAAATTTGGTTCCTAATCATATTCGGCTTCCGGTATATATATTAATTATTGCCACTTTAGTGACTATCACCGAGTTAGTTTTAAAGGCTTATACCCCTGATTTATATCGTATTTTAGGTATTTATATTCCCTTAATTGTGGTTAATTGTCTGGTTTTAGGGCGAGCGGTTGGTTTTGCCTCAAAGGAAGGCGTTTTAGTTAGTATTGTTGATGCGGTTGGCTTTGGTTTAGGTTTTATGATTGGCATTGTTATGTTGGCCATCTTTAGAGAAGTATTAGGAAATAACACCATCACTATTATGGATAATTTAAGTAAGATAACCGGTTATAAGATGGTTTATCAACTAATACCAAATACTAATATTTTCCCGGTTGGGTTACTAATCACCCCGGCTGGCGCTTTTATCTCTCTCGGGCTTTTAAGTGGCATCTTAAAGATGATTCAAAACAAAAGGAGGGAAGAACGATGAGTTTAATGGCTTTATTAATATCAAGTATATTGGTGGAAAATATTATTTTAACTAAATTCTTAGGTCTTTGTTCCTTTTTAGGTGTTTCTAATCAAGAACAAGGGGCACTTGGTATGGGAATTTGTGTGACTTTAGTCATGTTACTGGCTAATATACTTTGTTTCTTTCTGTATCATTATCTATTACTCCCTTATGATATTGAATATTTAAGAACGATTACTTTTATTTTAATTATTGCTTCTTTAGTTCAGTTAACCGAAATGATAATCAGAAAATACTTTCCCAAAATTCAAGCTTTATTGGGTATCTATTTACCACTAATCGCTACTAACTGTGCTATTTTAGGCGCTGTTTTATTAACTGCTGCTAATAATTATACCTTTACGCAAACCCTTGTCTTTACCCTTGGTAGTGGGCTTGGTTACTCTTTAGTATTATATATATTCTCTAGTATTAGAGAAAAATTAAATATTAATCCAATTTTAAAAGGGTTTCAAGGGACCCCCATCGCGTTAATTACGGCGGGTATCATGTCCATGATTTTTGGGCGCTTTATTGGTGGTTAAAATGATCGGCTTTATTTTTATAACTTGCTTATCTATCATAACTATTTATTTATATCATTTAAACTATCAAGGAAAAAAAGATAACAATCAGTGTTTTAATTGTCATAAATCATGTGAAAAGAGGTTTTAAGATGACCGGCGTATTACTTATTACTTTAAGTTCATTTATCATTAGTATCATTCTTAGTTTAGTTTATTTTTATTTATTTAAAAATGATAAAGCGATTGAGGAAATAGTTAAAATGTTACCCGGCTATAATTGTAATGTTTGTGGTTATGGTAGTTGTCAAGGGATGGCTACGAATGCTTTAACCACGCTGGAAGCTTTACCAAAATGTAAATTTTTAAAAGCCGATCAAATTAAAAAAATAACTACTTATTTAAAGAAAAGTTAACGATAAAAATTATAAATACCATACTTATCCTGGTATTGATCATAAAAAAATGGGGTTTTTGGCGGGTGATAGGTTAAGTAACCAAGCATGGTAAAAATAAGGGGAATTAGTATTAAACTAACCAGGTTTAATATTTTATAATTAGTATTTAAAGTAAGAATATAATAGCTAATTAGTTGACCTAAGACAATGGCTATAAAATAAATAATTAGGGTTATTAATAGATCATGTCCTATTTCATTGTAAACTGGTAAAAACAAGACTAAAAAGATTATATTAGTGGCAACGGCGGTAGTTAGAGACGCTAATATAAGGTTATTATGTTTAATCGGTTGTAATATGAAATACTCAATTAACATCCAAAAGATTACCGCACTATAGATTAACTTTAGATGTTCAAAAATGCTTTCATTAACAGGAAAGAAAATGGCTATAAATCTATTTGGGAACCATTCATAAAGTTGATGAAATAAAAAACTAATTAGAAAGATGCCAATAACATTAATAATTTTCACGGTTCGTAAACGCATGTTATCTCCTTTATCATAGATATATTGATTATGCCCATAATAAATATGGGTGATATGATGAAAATCCGCTTAGGCTATGTAGCGATTACTAATACAGTCGATAATTTAACCACCTCTGGTTTAGTAACCTACACTCATTATAAGAAATTAGGGTCTCGGCGCGGGCGTGAAAAACTATTGAAAATAAGTTTATCAAACATAGTGGCTCTAGAGGCCGTTATTAGTTATAATTTAAGAAATAACATTCACTTTTATCGTCTAACATCAAGGTTAATTCCACTCGCGACTCATCCCTTAGTTTCTTTTGATTATTCAAAGTATTTTAAAAAAGAATTACGTCAAATCGGTCAGTTAATTAATAAGCACCATATGCGTGTTGATTCCCATCCCGATCAGTTTTGTATCTTAAATAGTACTAATGAGGCTGTTGTAACCTCTAGTATTATTATACTAAAGTATCATCAAAATATGTTTAAGATTATGAACCTTCATCATCCAAAGATAATAATCCATATAGGGAGTAGTAGTGGTGGTAAAAGAGCGAGCCTTAAGCGTTTTACCGAAGCTTTTAATACCTTGGATGAAAAGTTAAAGAAAATGATTATCGTGGAAAATGATGATAAAGTGTATAATATACGTAATACTTTATCATTATGTCATAAATTAGATATTCCGATGGTTTTAGATTATCATCATTATAAATGCTGTAATAATGGTGAGAAGATTGAAGATTATATTGAGAGTATTTTTGCGACCTGGGATAAGGAAGCCTTGCCTCCTAAGATACATTTTGCGAGCCCTCGGAGTAAAAAAAATAAGCGCGCTCATCATGATTTTATTAATAGTGATGATTTTATCCGTTTTATTGAGAAAATTAAGTTTGTTAATCGTGACTTTGATATTATGATTGAAGCTAAAATGAAGGATATCGCGTTATTTAAATTAGTTAGAGAACTAAAGTATAAAACTAATTATCGGTTTCTTGATGAGACTACTTTTGAAGTTTAAAAAAGGAAATCATCGTTTTATGTAGAATATATTAGGTATGGAGCGTAGATATAATGGCTGTATTAACTAATGATGAAATAACTAAAATAAGAACCAGTGTTGATATTGTTGATATTATTGGTGAATATATCCCCTTAACGAAAAAGGGACGCAACTTTTTTGGCATTTGTCCTTTTCATGAAGAAAATACTCCTAGTATGAGTGTTTCTAAAGAAAAACAAATTTATAAATGTTTTGGTTGTGGGGCGAGCGGAAATGTTATTACTTTTGTTATGTCCTATGAAAAAATGAGTTTTCCGGAAGCTATTTATAAATTAGCGACTAAAGCCGGCATTGCGATTAAAGATAAAATATCACTTAAAGGCCCTGATAATCGTTATGAGTCACTTTTTAATATATATAATATTAGTACCAAATATTATCAAAATAATATTAATACTACTAAAGGTACTCATGGTAAAAATTATTTATTAACGCGGCAATTAACTGATGATATTATTAATGAGTTTCAAATTGGACTAGCTTTAGATAAAAAAGATCAATTAACGACATTATTATTAAAAAAAGGTTTTACCCCTAAGGAATTAATTACTAGTGGCCTGACTAATCAAAATCATGATAAATTAAATGATGTTTTTATTAATCGCATTATGTTTCCTTTGTGGGATATTAATGGTCGGGTAGTTGGTTATAGTGGTCGTTATTATTTTGACCAAGATATAGCTAAGTATATTAATACCAAAGAAACACCCATTTTTAAAAAAGGGTTACTGTTATATAATTATCACCGGGCCTTGCCAGTAGCGCGCCAAACTAATACTATTATTATAGTTGAGGGTTTTATGGATGTTATTAGGTGTTATAGTATTGGCATTAAAAATGTAGTCGCGTTAATGGGAACTAGTATTACTAAAGAACAAGCCTTTTTAATTAAGAAGATGGCTTCCAAAGTAATCCTTTGTTTTGATGGGGATGAGGCTGGGGCTAGAGCTACTTTAAGTGGTGGGAATGAGTTATTAAAATATCAAATTACGCCTTTAGTTATTAGGTTAGAAGAAGAATTTGACCCCGATGATTATATTACAACTAAAGGGGAGACCAAATTTCGTAAGAAGTTAGATAATCCCTTATCTTTACTTGATTTTAAGTTTGCTTATTATCGCCTTAATAAAGACTTTAGTAATAGTGATGATATTACTAAGTATATTAATGAGGTTTTAGAGGCTTTAGTGGATATTCAAGATGATATTAAACAGGAACTAATTTTAAGTAAATTAAGTGATGAATTTAAGATATCTCTTCCCACCTTAAAAGAACAGTTATTAAAAAGCCCTAATAAACCAAAAGAGTCACCTCTAGAAGTTCCTATGGTCACTAAAAGGAAGGGTATTGATAAATATTTAAAAGCGGAAAAAAGATTGTTGTATTACATGCTTAAATCAGCCGAGGTTACTAGATTATTTACCATAAATGGGGTTTATCTACCGACTAATGAAGCTCGCTTATTAGCTAATGAAATAATTTATTATATAAAACATGAAGGCGTCATTAATAGTGCCGACTTTATTACGTACTTAAATGATAAAAGCGATTTAATTAAACTAGTGGGGGAAGTGGTTATGCAACCCCTTAAAGAAGAGTATAGCTTGGAGGAAATAAATGATTATATTAAAGTAATAAATGATTATAATATTCAAAAGGAAATTGACCGCTTAATGAATCTAATCAATCAAGAAGTTGATATTGATAAAAAAGTGGCGTATGCGGAAGCACTGCGTCAATTAAAAGTAAAGGAGTAATATAATGATTGAAGAAATTAAAACATTTGATGAACGAAAAGAAAAACTACTAGCCATTGGTAAAGAAAAAGGATATGTTACATATGAACAAATGGCCGATGAATTTAAAGGTTTAGAACTAGATAATGATGCTTTAGATGAACTGTATAATGTTTTTAACAATGAAGGTATTGATATAATATCAGAGTTTGATGAAGATAGCGATTCCAGTGAAGGTGGTTCTGTTGTGGCGGCTGATTTATCTATACCAAAAGATATTAAAATAAATGATCCAGTGCGCATGTATTTAAAAGAAATTGGGCGGATTAATTTATTAACGCAAGAAGAAGAATATGATTTAGCTTTACGGGTTGAAGCTGGTGACCAGGAAGCAAAGAATCTCTTGGCTGAATCTAATTTACGTTTAGTGGTTAGTATTGCAAAAAGATATGTAGGGCGGGGAATGCTTTTTCTTGATTTAATTCAAGAAGGCAATATTGGGTTAATGAAAGCAGTAGAAAAGTTTGATCCTTATAAGGGTTATAAATTTTCTACTTATGCTACTTGGTGGATTAGACAAGCCATCACGAGAGCTATTGCCGATCAAGCTAGAACTATCCGCGTTCCGGTACATATGGTGGAGACCATTAACAAATTAGCGCGGATTCAACGACAAATGACTTTGGAATTAAATCGGGAACCATCAGAAGAAGAGTTAGCCGAGAGAATGAATGTTTCGATTGATAAAATTAGGGAGATTTATAAAATATCCCAGGTCCCTATTTCTTTAGAAACCCCAATTGGTGAAGAGGAAGACTCGCATTTAGGGGACTTTATTAAAGATGAAATAACGGTTAGTCCCGAAGAATATGCGACGATTGAAATGTTAAAGGAGGAACTATCTGGTGTTTTAATGACTTTAACTGATCGTGAGGAAAAAGTATTAAGATTAAGGTTTGGTCTTAATGATGGCCAATGTCGAACTTTAGAAGAAGTGGGACAAATTTTTAATGTTACCAGGGAAAGAATTAGGCAAATTGAAGCTAAAGCTTTACGCAAGTTACGTCATCCATCACGTTCCCGTAAATTAAAGGACTTTTTAGCGGATTAACATGAAACTATCTAAGCGTCTAAAAGCCTTAGCTAATTGTGTCCCTCACCAAGCCAAGGTAATTGATATTGGTTGTGATCATGGTTTATTAGGTATTTATTTAGTTAAAAATAAACTAGTTAGTAATATGATAATTAGTGATATTAGTGAAGCCGCTCTTAATCAAGCTAAGAGAAATATCACTAAATATAATCTAATTAATAAAATAAAAGTGCAACAGGGCGATGGACTTGCCGTTATTGATTATGATTGTAATATTGATACTATTATTATAGCCGGTCTTGGTGGACAAACCATCATTGATATTTTAACTAAAAATCAATCTTTTTTATTACCAATAAAAAACATTATTCTGCAACCACAGAATAATGTTTATTGTGTTCGTCAAAAAATAACTAAATTAGGCTATTTTATTAGTTATGAAGAACTAATAAAAGAAAATGAGCATATTTATACTCTTATTGTTTTTAATAAAGGGAAACAACGCTATTCTTATTATAAATTATATTTTGGACCTTATCTTTTACAACACCAAAGTCAGTTGTTTAATGAATTATATCAGCATAAACTTGATAAAATAAAAAAAATATGTAAGCAAATTCCGCCTCGGTACTTATTTAAAAAATTATGGTTGCTCAGGAAAATAATCATGATTAAAAGAACGCTCTCCAGCCACAAATAATTTATTTTTATAAAAAGAAGTTTGGTTGATTATTAAAATATGGGTTATTATTAGTACTATCACTGGTATTAGTAGTTGTCAGCTTAAGATTAGATTTTGGATTATTAAATACACTAGAGGCATTATTACTACTATTAGTACTACTACTGTTACTACTACTACGATTACTACTACTGTTATTAGTGCTAGCTTTATTAAATTCGGACATCACTTTAAATAATGTTCTCGCATTACGATAAACGGGACCTATTTGGTAAAAGACTGGGATAGCTTGATTAATAACCCCCAATGTTTTTTGGGTATTAGTTAATAAACTTCCCCAATTAATTGCTGATTTTGTTGCTAATGAATAAGAATAGGGATTAAAGAATGGATTTGGCTTATATGAAAACATAATAACTACCCCCTTAAAATAATATATGTAATTATCGGAAAAAAGTGTAAATACTTTTTGAAAATGTCATAAAAAAAGCCGCAAATTATCTTTTGAAAATGTCATAGTTATAATACTTGAAAACTGTATAGGAAAGTGCTAAGATGAAGCCAGTAAAGGTTCGCATTCTT
>JAQVDA010000029.1 GCA_028698535.1 Bacilli bacterium | reverse complement strand
TTTACGGGAAATTATTCAAGAAATCATTGATAATTATGGGCAATTAAGCCATGAATCTGATTCTTCTAAGCAACAATCATCACTACTAAGAGGCGTTAATAAGCAGGATCAGGAAGTTAGTTTATCATATCCCCATATTATTATTACACCAGATTATGTGGAAAAATTGGTTAGGGAAAAAAGTTCTAACCTAACTGAAGAGGTAACACTTAAACCAACTAATATTGCGAAATATATTATTTCACATGTATCTGATAACTCACTAAGCGTCCAAATTAATTATCATGATGACACTCCTAGTACTGATGAGCGGGTACCAAGTGGTATTAATCCTACTAAAAACATTATTCTACCGAGTCTTAATAAAATATGGGGCAGCGGGTCCCAGTTAGTCGGCTCTATTGATGAGACCACCGTTGTTTTAGATAATAATGCGTTATATTATCAAATTAAGGGGCGCGATAATGATAAAGGTAAAAATACGGTAGTTAATATTGCTATTCAAGCTGGCCTTTTCAATATTAATAATATTAAGTTAATTGAAAACGAAATTAAAGATAAATTAGATCCTGTACATCTACGCTCTATGATAGAGAAGATTAATCAGTATAAAGAGTATACTATTACTCCCCCGGCGTCATTAGAAAAACCATCCCATCATACTAGATAGGATGGTTTTTTATTTATTAATATAGATTTATTCTAGGCGTTTAAGTATGCTCTTGCCGATGGTTGGTTTAGTTACCTTAAAATTATCGGCAATAGTAGCCCCTACTACGGCTAAAGTATCTAAATTATGAAGTCTCTTAGGGTATTTAAATTGTTTTGCATATAATAAGACGGGTGCTTTTTCCCTAGTATGATCAGTGCCCATATAAGCGGGGTCATTACCATGATCAGCTGTAATAATTAATAAATCATCCATATTTAGCCTTTTTATTATTTCCGGTAGATAATTATCAAATTCTAATAAAGCTTCCGCATAGCCCTTAATATCGCGCCTGTGCCCATATTTAGAATCAAAGTCATTTAAATTAGTTATACAAAGACCAGTAAAGTCCTTTTTAAGGGTGGTTAGTATCTTTTTTATACCATCTAAATTAGAGACTGTATTAAAGCTTTGGGTAATACCGGAACCGGTAAAAACGTCACTAATTTTACCAATTGATATTACTTGATAACCTTTATCTTTTAAGTTGTCAAGAACGGTTTTCTCAGGTGGTTCTAAAGCATAATCCTTGCGATACGCTGTTCTTATAAACTCTCCTATTTTACCGGTAAAAGGGCGGGCGATTACTCGCCCTACTTTCCACTTATCTTTTTTAGTTATTTGTCTAATCTTGGCACAGATATCATATAGTTCTGGCACTGGAATAACATCTTCATGAGCGGCTACTTGTAAAACGGAATCAGCGGAAGTATAAATAATTAAAGCGCCAGTACGTAAATGTTCGGCCCCTAATTCATTAATAATAACGGTGCCACTCGCGGCGACATTACCAATTACCGGTCGTTTAGTTTGGTTCTCAATTTCCTTAATTAATTCTGATGGAAAGTTAGTATCCGTAAAGCGTTGGTATGGAACTTTAGTTTCCAGCCCCATTAATTCATAGTGTCCAGTTAAAGTATCTTTCCCATTACTAACCGGAGTCGCCGTCGCGTAATAAGCGATAGAGTTTGTTTCTTGAGGGGTTAATAAGGTTAATAATCCTAACTTTTCTAGATTAGGAAAACTTATTTTTGTCTTCTTTATTAAACTATCTAAAGTATTAGCGCCCTGATCACCATAAAGATGGGCATCACGAGTAGCCCCTACTCCTAGTGAATCAAGAATAATTAAAAAGATTCTTGAAAAACGCATTCTATAATTCTCCTCTCCTTATTTAATTTTCTTACTACGGGGATGAAAAGCTTCATAATTTTTAATAATTACTTCATTACTTACCTGAGTATAAATTTGAGTGGTGGTAATACTACTATGACCCAACATTTCTTGAATGGCTCTTAAATCAGCCCCATTTTGTAATAAATGAGTCGCAAAAGAATGACGCAAGGTATGGGGGGAAAAGTTCTTAGTTAGACCTTGTTTTTTAGCTATTTGCTTTAATATTAAGAAAAACCCCTGGCGCGTTAATTTCTCTCCCCTATTATTTAAAAACAAATAATCATTAACTTTATCTTTTAACCATATCTGACGATATTCTTGATGATAACACTTTAAAGATGCGATGGCTAAATCACCAAGGGGAATAATCCGCTCTTTATTGCCCTTCCCAATACATCTAACCACGCACATATTAAGATTTACATCATGAACCTTTAAGTTGATTAATTCACTAACCCGAAGCCCGGTCGCATATAATAACTCTAACATGGCTTTATTACGGCTTGTAAATTTATCATGTGGTTGAAAATCAAGTAACTTACTTACCTCATCCATTGTTAATGATTCCGGTAGTTTTTTAGTTAATTTTGGTAAATGAATATGTTGTCCAGGGTTAGTACTGATTATTTTTTCTTGATATAAATAATTATAGAAACTTTTAATAACACTTATTTTTCGCTTAATGCTGTTTAAAGATAACCTGCTTTTCTGCATATATTCAATATAGGCGGTAATATCACTCTTATTAATGGCTTTAAGATTAGTTATTTTTCTTTGCTTATTTAAATAATTATTATATTGTTCTAAATCACTTTGATATGACTCTTTAGTATTATCACTTAATTTTTTTTCAATCGTAATATAATTTATATAATCATTTATTTCATAGTTCATTAAACCACCCAATTTTAAAATTATTATCTAGCTTCATTATAACACTTTTTTAAATTTCATCATAATAAATAATTATCTCATTAAAAAACCCAGAAGGGCGTATTATTTAAAGATAAAACCTGCACTTTTATTCAGGTGGGCATCACCACACATCCTTTAGGATTCTTACCATTTTATTGGTAAGCATTCACACCAGATATGCTTTAGATTCCCTTATCTTTAATTAGTCGGTTTTTATAAATAAAAATCGCACCTTCCAGGTATTATTATTATAACACATTTGTATCTTTTATCATCTTATTTTAAGCTAGTTGACATCTTTTTGTCTGTTTTTTCTTTTTATAAGAAAAAAATTATGAATAAATATAATTAATATTATTCATAATATAAGCAGAGGTGAATTTAATGGAAAAAATGAATAAACTAAGATTATATGAAATGATTGGTGTTGGTGTTGTTTTAATTATTTCCTTTGTTTTTACAGCCGTTTTATCTAATGTGGGGATTAATTATCCAGCGGGAGGACTTATTGTTGAAAGTAATGTCTCACTCTTTCAAATTGCTTTATATATGTTTATCTCTATTATCCTCTATTCAGCGTTTGAATATGCCGTGTTAGGAGATAAGTATCGTAATTTTATTTTTGCTAAATCGGCAACCGCTATTGCCGGTCCCTTTTTATTTTTATTTCTTACTTATTTCTTTTCATCAATTACCCGTTATACGGATAATTCACTTTATGTAGCAACGTTTTTTATCGCTATTTCCTTAGCCCAATTATTAAGTTATTACTTTTTAAGAGAAGGTTACTATTTTAAATTAATGAACGCTTATGGAATCTTTAGTGTTATTTTAATCTTAATGATTTTTTATGTCTATTCGGCTAATCGTATCTTTATGTCCCCTATTTTCCAACCCCTTGATGTTTATGAACGAACGATTTATAAAGGGACTCCTTTTATGCCGCGGTAGTTACTAATTAAAAGAGATATTCTTTAGAATATCTTTTTTAATATTTAATTTTTAAGCGCATAAATATTACCAGGTGACTTAATGTGGATGCCATGATTGATGATTTAAAAATAAATTATGCTGTTTGGGGATCATCTCATCACCAAACCATTGTTTTACTACCTGGTTGGGGTGCTGATTTAACTATTTTTCAATCAGTGATTCCTTATCTTTTGAAAAACTATCAAGTTTACGCGCTTGATTTGCCGGGTTTTGGCAAAAGCGCGATGCCAGATAAACCACTTACTATTACTGACTATGCGATTGTTATTACCTCTTTTCTCCGTCAACAACATATTATTAGGCCTGTTTTAATTGGTCATGATTTTGGGGGCCGAATTATTATGGTGATGACTGGTAAATTAGGATTTCTAGCTGAGGGTATTGTTTTAGTTAATAGTACTGGTTTTAAAACTAAGTTATTACTTGGTCATTATTATTGGTATTATTTAGCGTGGTATTTTAAAAAAATTATCCTTCGTTTTAAAAAAAATCACCAATCATCTTATTTAGAATTATTAAATAAGATGATGCGGGTAAAAAAATTTAATCAACTGCCAATTATTTTAAAGAAAACCTTCATAAAAGTTACTAAAGAGGATCTAAGACAGTACTTAAAATATATTCGTTGCCCTACTTTATTACTATGGGGTTATCATGATAAAACTAATCCGCCCAGTGATGCGTCTATAATGAAAAAAATAATTCCGCAGGCCGACTTAGTTATTTTAAGAACAAGCGGTCATTATCCATATCTGGATAATTTACCAACCTTTCTAACCGTTCTTACTAATTTTCTTAATCGTATCTAAATTAAGGATATAAACGATTAGGACCACGGTATAAATAAGTGGCTTCCCTAATATTATCAATATCGAATAAACGCATTAAGAAGCGATTTAAACCAAACCCAAAACCACCATGTGGTGGGCATCCATATTTAAAGAAATCAAGATAAAAATTAATCTGCTTTAGATTTAAACCTTTTTGCTTGACTTGTTGTTTTAAAATATCATAGCGATGTTCCCGTTGGGCACCAGTCGTTATTTCTACTCCTTTATATAACAGGTCATAACTTTTCGTTAAACCATCTTCATTTAACATGTGATAGAAAGGGCGCGCTGAAAAAGGATAATCGGTAATAAAAACAAAATCCGCTTGATATTTTTCTTGTATATAGCGGTCAATTAATTCTTCATCTTGGCGATCAAGATCATCTTTTTTATCTGATTCATATTGATAAACATCTTTAATAATGCTTTTGGCTTCTTGAAAAGATAAGCGCGGGAAAGCATAATTAGGTCTTTTTAAATCAAGTTTAAATACCTCTTTTATTTCTTTAGCATGTTGATCAATTACTATATTTAGATAGTACTTAATCCACTCTTCCTGAATATCCATTAGTGTATGATGTGAATCAATAAAAGATACTTCTATATCAACACCAGTAAATTCAGTCGCATGATAAGAAGTATGTGACTTTTCAGCCCGAAAATAATTTCCTATTTCAAAAACTCTTTCAAAGCCGGCGGCCATCGCCATTTGTTTATAAAATTGGGGCGATTGGGATAAATAAGCTTTAGTGCCAAAGTAATCAATTTCAAAAACTTCCGCTCCTGATTCAGTTGCGGTACCAATTAATCGGGGGGAATGAATTTCCATATAATTATTATTGATAAAGTAATCGCGCATTGCCATGGACATGGTAGTTTGTACTTTAAAGATTAATAGATTTTCTAATCTTCTTAAATCTAAAAAGCGATAATTTAACCTTGTTTCTCTAAGAGCTTTATCCTTATCTTTAATATTAATGGGCAAGTCTGGGTGCGCTAGACTATTAAGTGTAATTTGTTTCGCTATTAGTTCTCTTTGATTTAATTTAACCATATCATTTTTATTTAATAAACCTGTTACAGTGATAACACTTTCATTAGTTATGTTAGTTACTAAATCATTAAGTTTTTTATTGTCTTTATTTTTTTCAATCGTTATTTGGATCTTATCGGTTAGATTACGCAGTATAATAAATTGGATGAAGGGTAAATCACGGACACTATCAACCCAACCAGAAATAGTTATTTCTTGGTTCAAGTATTTATTTAAATTATCACCATTAACTTTTTGCATTTTATCGCTCCTGTAACATTAAATATAGTTAGTATTAATAACTGTTTTAAGTTTAGCGTATAAATGACAAATAGTCAATTGTAAGCCTTGACAAATTAGTTAAAATACTTTATAATAGCAACAATTTTAAAGGGGGAAATAAAATGAAACCGAGAAATATCAAACTATATGTTTCTTATTCAGTTATGGCCTTTACTATAGGCGCTTTTTCATTACTACCACTAGGGTGTAGTAAGAATGGTAATCCTACCATAGTTTATCAAAAAGAACCAGAATTAGCATCATCAAAGGATTTAAATCATGAAGTAGTTGATACTATCTCTCAAGGTTACTCAGCCGAACAATTAGCATATGATAATATTAGTACGGCTATGTTTGAATTGTTATGGGCGGAGAAGAAACAAAACGACCCTGATTTTACTGATAATCCTTGGTATAAAAGAAGTGTCTATCATGAGTCCGATGGGATATTATCTCCCCTATTACAATCTGAATTAGGGATTATTCAAAATATTTATTTACCTAGTTTTAAGGAGTATGAAACAGGTGGCTGGCGAATTTTAAAAAATGAAATCATAAATAACATAGAAAGTAATAATAACTATGTTTATCGTCCCTTTTTAGGTTGGGATGACAATTTTAATCGTATATACGGTGAATGGTCAACTAAGAAAGATGATTTCTTAATTCATCAGCTAGGATACTACTGGGAAGTGGTTAATAATTCATATCTTATATATTGGGATGATTCAAAGGATTATCAACTACAACCAGTAGAAAATTCAATTCAAAAAAATAAAAAGTAATATTAATATTTAAAACCCTTATAGTTAGTTCTATAAGGGTTTTATTATTATATATGTTTATTATCGTAATAAAACAAGCATTTAGTTATATTTAATCCGTTTAACTAACTTAGGTCCATTATTAATATGTTGATTCTCATAAAATATCACTTCCATCGGTTCAGCCAAGCAAACTTCTAAGTGTTCAGCTTGAACTATACTATAAACTCTATTATATTCAATATCTCGTCTAAGATACGCTTGGATATCTGTTTCCTTATATGGAATATTATATTTTTCATAATAAAATCTGATGATTTCTTCTTTTGCCATGATGATGTTGTAATGATTACTTAAAAGATTATATACTGAGCCTTCTGAATATAATAAATGATGAAAGTAATCTAATTTATAATTTAAAATATCAAAATCTTCGGGTCCATATATTCCCATATCAATATCCATAATATATTTAGTCACAAAATAATCAATAAGAGCTTGCTCAGTATATTTTTTACTCTCGCTTTGTCTGATAACTTTATAATCAACTTTCATTTTGGACATAGATAACAAGTCATCAAGATTTTTAATTAAATTAATAGCTTTTTCTTTACTGCCATTTATGGCAGTTAATTCCTCTATTAAACCATCTATATCTGAAGTTAAATAATAATCAAACATTTTTTCAAATCCAATTATCTCCATTAAAGCTCTAATAGCTGTAAACTCTAAAGGATAACTAGTAATCGTACATTGACTAAACTTTTGATTAGTAATATATTCCCTAAAAAAAGTGGCCATACCTTCCTCCAATCCTTTACCAAATTCTAACCTATCCTTGTAGATAGCAAACCCTAGATGAAATTGTTTTGTTTCGGGATTGTAATGTCGGTTCATCATATGCGCAAATTCATGAGCAAGAACTCTCTCAAGTTGATTATCACTTAATTGTAAATCATACTCAATAGTATTTGATATTCGCCAATATAATGCGTCCGAATCCATAACTTCCTTTCCTTCAATGGTCAGGGTGTATAAATTAGCTTTTAAATAGGGAAATTCTTTATTAGGTAACTTCTTATATAAATTTTTAATAATTTTCAAAAGCATTACCTTATGACGTGGTTCAATATTTGGGTTTTGATCTAAAATTTCCCCATAAGCCATGTCATTAAGATTAATGTAAGAACCACTTCCATTAAGTTTAATTATGTTATTATCAATGCTTTCTTGGCTAGTTACTACAATTGGTCCACGATAAGGTTTACTTTTTATTAAGGTAAAAGGTAAA
>JAQVDA010000028.1 GCA_028698535.1 Bacilli bacterium | reverse complement strand
TGACATTACTAAAAGTTTCCATTAGTATAACTTAATAACTACTATATATGATACTATATTTATACTAGGAACTGATATACTTTTACTGGTTGATAAATTAGAACAAATAAACCTAAAGAGTAGCCAAAAGGCCAGAACATACCTTGAAATACTTAAGGGAAATGAGGAATTACAAGGTTTATATTTAGAAACATTTAATAAAAGAGTGCCGTTAGATGGAAATAACCCTCATCAAGAATCTACACCATCTAGAGAGGCAATCCTATCTAAACGAAGAGATAATTAACAAAGGGATTATATCCCTTTTTTTATATGATATAATAATGCATATACTTTGTTTTATATACTGATAAAGGAGATAATATGGTTAACTTAAAATATGAATTAAAATATCAAGATAAAAATACTAAGGCTCGGTACGGAATCTTACATATGGCGCGTGGTAGTTATGAAACACCTATTTTTATGCCAGTGGGAACCCAAGGTACGGTCAAAACTCTAAGCCCAGAAGAAGTGAAAGCCTGTGGCGCGGGTATTATTTTAGCGAATACTTATCATTTGTGGTTAAGACCAGGAGCTGATATTGTAGAAAAGGCTGGTGGTCTTCATCCATTTATGAATTATGATCGACCTATATTAACCGATAGTGGTGGTTTTCAAGTGTTTAGTTTAGCTAAAAAGAAAGATATTAAGGAAGAAGGGGTGTATTTTAAAAGTCATATTGATGGTAGTAGTTTGTTTTTATCACCTGAAGAATCAATTGCGATTCAAAATAAATTAGGGGCAGATATTATTATGAGTTTTGATGAATGTCCGCCATATCCAGTTACTTATGAGTATATGAAAACTAGTGTTGAGCGGACTTTAAGGTGGGCTAAAAGAGGTAAAAAGGTACATGCTAATACTAAGCAGGCTTTATTTGGGATTGTTCAAGGTGGCGCCTTTTCGGATTTAAGAAAATGGAGTGCTGAGGAAACGGTAAAGTTGGATTTTGATGGTTATGCGATTGGTGGGGTTAGTGTGGGTGAAGATGAGGTTACTAAGTATCAAATGATAGATGCTGCTGTTAGTTATTTACCACCTGATAAGCCACGGTATTTGATGGGGGTTGGTGACCCAGTTGATATTATTGAAGCGGTAATAAGAGGGGTTGATATGTTTGATTGTGTATTGCCAACCCGTCTAGCTAGACATGGCAATGCCTTAACGAAAACTGGTAAAATAAATTTAAGAAATGCTAAGTATAAAGAGGATTTTACTTCCTTAGAAGATAATTGTTCTTGTTATGCTTGCAAGCATTACTCAAAGGCTTACATTAGACATTTATTAATTAGTAAAGAGACTTTAGGCGGGAGATTATTATCTATTCATAATATTTACTTTTTAATTAAGTTAACTGATGAATTAAAAGAGGCTATTAAAGAAAATAGGTTGTTAGAATATCGCGATGAATTTATAACAAGTTGGTATAATAAAAGATAATTTAATATTTGACAAATTTAGTAATTAATAGTAGTATATATAACAATTTAAAAAAGGAGTAATTAGATGATTGGAAATAAGATGTTACCTAAAAAGTATTCAGACATCGATAAAGATTTATATTTAGCTAAAAAGCAGCTATTAAATACTAAAATAATGCTTGGGGTATTTTCTATACCCGTTTTAGCCGAAGTTGGTTCTTTAGTTTTAACTAAAAAAAGCTTTTTTGGATCATTTCCAAAGGGTTTATGGCTCTCTAGCGGCTTTTTAGTAACTGGTAGTTTATTAGTTGTTGATAATTTTATTCGTTACTATAACCAAATAAAATATATTGAAATGGTTAAAGCGCATTTAGATAGTGATTTACTACCTGAAATGATGTTGCATAGACAGCTTAAAGGACTTTCAGATGCTGAGAGATGTAAAGTCAATTGGCAACCTACAATGAAAGGTTTACCTTATATTGATAATTGGAATGAACTACCGTTAAGCACTATAATTAAGATTACTAAAAATGTAAAAGGAATATATAATCAACTCTTCCAAGGCCCAGACAAAATGGTTTGTAAGCCTCATCCAGTAGTGAAAAAAATTTAAATATTATAAAAATTAAACTATTGTTTAATAATTCTAAAAGGGAGTAATAAGATGCCAGTAAATAAACCGCCATTTAAAACCCGTGACAGTATCAATGAAGATTTAAAAGTAGCTCAAAAAAACCTAAAAGAAATATTTAACGGTTATTGGTTTTTTTCTCTTCCCGCTCTAGTTGAAGCTGGTTCCATAATTTTAACTAAGAACAGTTTTATTGGTTCTATTCCACAGGACTTATTAATTACCAGTTCGGTAATGGTAGTTGGTAATATAATAGTTAGTGTCGATGTTATACGTTATTATAATCAAATAAAATATATTAAAATGGTCAAAGCTTTACTAGATAGTGATTTACCGGCTGAGATAACGATATATGAACAACTAAAAGGGGTTTTAGAAGAGACCAAACCACAAATTGACTGGGTATTAACAATGCGACATGGTTTGTCTTATATTAATAATTATCATGTGTTACCATTGTTAGATGCTATTACCATTAGAAAAAACGTTCAAAGGTTATATAAACAGACTGGCATAAATAAAATGGATAACCCAACTAATACTTCGGTTAAAAAAGTTAAATTTTACTAAGAGGGATTCATCCCTCTTTTTTACTTATGCCAAACATCCCGCCTAAAGTAGTCGTACTAATGATAATAAGATAATAAATGAAGCTTTTAAGATTAATATTAGTTTTTAAACCAAGATAAGAGAAAAGAAAGATGAGAAAAGTTAATATTAATCCTAATTTTAATCCTTCTAACCAGCCTTTCTTTTGGGCCTTTTTGCCTATTTTAATCCCACCAATAAAGACAATAATAATAACTAATAAGAACTTTAAATAAGAAACTATGTTATTGGTTAGTATATCATAATAATTAAACAGGGTTAAGAGAAAGGTAGTAATAAGTACCGTAACAATAATATAGCTGATGGTTTTTAGATATTGATATAAACGGGTCATAATAATCATTCCTTTTATTTAAATATACGTTTTGAATAAAAAAATATTCCCCACCCCATAATATATTAGGGTGATAAGATATGGATTATTTAGTAGTTATTACCAGAACGATTTTATTTTATTTTTTAATTGCGATTTTATACCGTTTAATGGGGAAACGTGAGGTAGGCCAATTAGGGATCATTGATTTAATTGTTTCTATTTCTATTGCTCAATTAGCCGTTATTAGTATTGAAAATTATAAAGCGCCCATTTTTACGGCTTTAATTCCGGTTGTTTTTTTGTTTTTATTTCAGGTAGTGTTTGCCTATATTTCTTTAAAGAACCAAGCTTTTAGAAATTTATTAGGAGGCAAACCCTCTATTATTATTAAAAATGGTAAATTAAATTTTAAAGAGATGGTTAAAGAGCGATATAACTTAGATGATTTATTAACGCAACTTCGCGATAAGGGTATTAGATCAATTGAAGAAGTAGAGTATGCGGTTTTGGAGGAGAATGGGCGCTTATCTGTTTTTAAATATAATTTACTACGTCTGCCAACTAATTATCCGATGCCAATTATTTTAGATGGTGATATTCAAAAAGACACTTTAAAAGCATTAAATAAAACGGAAACGTGGTTAAAAAATATGCTGCGTGAGGAAAACGTAGATTTAAAGGAGGTTTTTTATGCCTTCTATAAAGGGCGAAAATTATATATAATAAAAAAGAGTGGATTATTATAGGCTAATTATATATAATTAAAGTAGTAGGGAGGTTATATAATGAGAAAAATAAAAGCCGTGGTGGTTGGTTGCCTATTGTTATTAACCTCAGCGTGTATTATGGGCCCCAAAATGGGCATTATTTCATCAACCCCAGGTTATTTAAAAAAAGTAAACAAGGTTACTAAGGTTGACCCTAAAATTAGTCAAGCTTTAAACTTATTTGCGCTTGATTTATTTAATGAAGTTAATAGTCAAAACGGGAATGTTTTTATTTCGCCCGTTAGTATTTATATTGCCTTAGGAATGATATATAATGGGGCTGATAGTAGTACTAAAGACGAAATGAGTCAAGTATTAAATGTAACTGATTTAACTTTAGATGAATTTAACAAGTTAAGTCGTAATTTACAATCTTTAGTGTTAAATAATGATAAAAGTGATATTGAATTAGCTAATTCAATATGGATTAGAGATACTTACCAGGATATGGTTAAGAAAGATTTTATTAATCGTAATAAAGACTACTTTGGAGCGATGATGGCCTCTTTAGATTTTGATAATCCAAATACTAAGAAAGTAATTAATAATTGGGTTAATAAAAACACCAAAGGACGCGTTAAGGACGCTGTTGAAGAAGATATTCATCCTTTAACTGTAATGTTTTTAATTAATACCATTTATTTTAAAGCCGAATGGACCAGCCCCTTTGCAAAAGCTAATACCCAGGATGGTAATTTTTATACCACTGATAAAGTGGTCGTAGTACCAATGATGAACAAGATTGATCAGTTAGGATACTTTGAAGATCAATATTATCAAGGGGTTCTATTACCATATAATGATAAACAAACTTCAATGTTTATTTTATTACCAGATGTAGAACATACTAATTTTACTTTAACTAATGATTATTTAACTAATGTTATTAGTACTATGCAGAAAAATAAGGTTAGCCTTGATTTAACCATGCCTAAGGTAAAGGTAGAATATACAAAGAGTTTAAAAGAACCATTAAGTAATTTAGGTATGAGTCATGCCTTTAGTGGGATGGCTGATTTTTCAAAGATGGCTAATCGCGCTATTGAGGATGGATTACATATTCAAGATGTTACGCATAAAAGCTTTCTGGCGATTGATGAAAAAGGGACAGAAGCGGCCGCCATGACTAAAGTAGAAATGCGTTTAGAAAGTATGCCGACATATGATTATGAAATGATTATCGATCACCCTTTTATAGTTGGTATTATTGATAATAAAAGTCATAGTATCTTCTTTTTAGGGGCCATCTTTAATCCCGAAGATTAATAATAAATATTTAAATAGAGTAATAATTTTTATGTATTAGGATGATATTAGAGGTGCTGGATGATTAAAGGTGTTAAAACTAAAATAGTAAAAAAAAGTAATAATTTATATCGCCAATTTTTTCGGTATATCATAGTTGGTTTGTTGGGTTTCTTAGTTGATATTGGCTTATTATATATCTTAACCGAAAAAGGAATCTATTATCTTTTGGCTGCCAGTGTGGCTTTCTTATTCGGTTTATTAGTTAATTATCTACTATGTTTAGTTTGGATATTTGACCGAAAAAACAAATCATCGATGGTAACGGAATTTACTTACTTAATCATTTTTGGTTTATTAATTATGGCTTTAAATGTAGGGTTAATGTGGGTTTTAACTGATATTTTTAAGCTGTATTATTTATCTTCGAAAATGATTGCCACCGTAATTTTATTTACCTTAAATTTTTATGTGCGCAAGTATATTATTTTTAACGATTAACTTTTTTACTATAAGTGTTGTTTAACTTGATAAAAATCTAAAGTGGTTAAAACCACAATACCAGTGGCAGTGGCGATAATTAAGCCCCCAATACCAATATGGAGAAATGATAAGAGAAACAAAAGAAGAGTTTTTAAGGTCACACTTTTTAAAGCGTTAAACATCGCTATTTTCGCTTTACCTAAAGCTTGTAAGGTAGCTGTTAATGGTAATTGGATATAATACAATAAAAAAACTGGTGATAAGATGCGTAGATAGTTAATCCCTTTCTCAGTGTTATAAATAAGTTTTAGAAAAAAATGTGGGTAGAGTAAATAAAGAGTGGTAATTACTAGACCAATGATTAAGGAAAACAGTATCGCTTGGTTTAATTTAGTTTTGATATATATAATATTATGATGAACATACTGTTCACTAATAACGGGAATTAATACTGAAGAGATAGCTTGAGTGAAAAAGGAAGGTAAAAATAATAACGGGAAAACATAACCAGTTAAGATGCCATACTCAGTGACAATAAAATGATTGGAATAACCAATCGATAATAAAACTTGGGTTAAAATGATTGGTTCTAAGAAATAGCTAATGGAACCAATAACTTTACCACCGGTTGTCGGAAGCCCAATATCAAGGATATCTTTGATATCTTCTCGATGTGGTTTAAGATTAGTTTTTATGGGGGCGTGTTTAGGTAAATAACCCCCAAGAATAATAATAGACATTAATTCACTAAAGATATTAACTAAAACAACGCCACTAACTGCTAAAGTAATACTTCGTTGGTATAAAATAGGAACAATAATAAGAATGGCAAGTAATCGGGTAATCTGTTCTACAATATGGGATAGGACATGGGGAAACATTTGTTGTTTTCCAAAAAAATAACTGCGAACGATACAAGAAAGGCTAATAAAAGGTAGTACCACAGCAATTGATAAGAGGGGATAAAGAGTACGCCTATCACTAAGTAAATATTTAGCTAAAAAAGGGGCGATAATAATAATAATAATAATTAAAATAATATTAACAACTATAATAATCGGAATAGCCGACATTAGCAATCTTTTATTATCCTTACGATCTTCAGCGATTAACTTACTTAAAGCGACGGGTAAGCCTAATTGAGCAAGCGTAATAAAAAGACTAAAGGTTGGTAGGATTAACATATAAAGGCCAATACCTTCTAAACCAATTAATCTAGTTTGTACAATTCGAATAAACATACCTAATACTTTGGTTAAAAAACCGCCAATAATTAAAATAAGTGTGGCTTTAATAAATTTTTCTTTTTTCATTATGTCACCTTTTAAATATATAATATATTATGATAAAAAATAATAATTTAGTCGGTAAATGAAAGCTTCTTAGTTTTCCATTATTATATATTAAAAATTAACTATTTGTCACTAGTTAATTTTAAATATATAATATAGTTAGACAAAATAAAGTGGTAGGTGATAGAGTGAAAAATAAGGGTTTTACTTTAGTAGAATTATTAGGAACTATATTAATATTAGCTTTAGTTATGATAATTGGCGTTCCTAAGATAATAGAGATTGTTTATAAATCGAAGATGGAAATCATGGTTAAAAATGAACAAAAATTATTAATGGCCACTGAAAACTATTTAGTTAAAAACAGACATAAATTTCCTACAGGGATTGGAGATGCGATTGAGGTCACTTTATCAGAGTTACAAACAGACGGTTTTATAGATATTATTAAAAGTCCTTACGGAAATAATAACTGTAACGGATATGTTCTAGTTACAAAGATAGATAAACACGAGTATAACTATATGCCCCATTTAAATTGCATAAAAGATAAAGAGTGAAAATAATTATATTACTATTAGTAACCCTTATAATCAATCTAACTTAGAACAAGAGCGGATGATTACATTGCCACAATTAAAGATTGGTCAAGGAACTATGGGAATTATAGACGATGTACGTATTTATAACCGCGTGTTATCAGATGAAGAGAAAAACAGCGTTATCAAATAGATAACTATCGAAAATAAATATTATAAAAATAATAATGAAAAGGAGTTTTAGAAAATGAGAAGAAAATATGATTTAGTTGTGTTTGATTTAGATGGTACTTTATTAGACACTGCAGACGGGATAGTAAACTGTCTTAACTTCGCCTTAAAAGAGGTTGGCATGGAAACGATGCCCAGTCAAAAGATAAAACAAACAATAGGTAACCCTTTTTCAAAAATAGTGGCGGATAATAAGATGATAGATAAAGAAGTGTTAATTAATATACAGGCAATATATCGTGATAAATATAAAACACTCGGTATAAAAGGGTCTAAAAGATATACGGGTATTATAGAAGTTTTAAAATATTTACAAGCATCTGGTTATAAGACGGCGGTTGCTACCCTAAAGGTAGAAAGTGGTGCCTTAGCCATTTTAAAAGCTCATGATATGGATAAGTATTTTGATTTAATATATGGTGTTG
>JAQVDA010000027.1:5492-8036 GCA_028698535.1 Bacilli bacterium | reverse complement strand
TCGATAACTTTTGTAAGTTAGTAACGTCCTTATAATCCTTAATTGCGGTAATATCAAGAATCATTTTATTAAAAAAGAAATTTTTAAAAGTACTAATTATCTCTTCAACCGCAAACTCACCATTAAGTGATTTAATTACATCAATTTCTAAGGTCGCTAGTAATGACTGATATTTATTAGCCACAATAACATTCATTTTACCACCATGTCTTTCCTTTATTACTTATTAATCATAACTCTAGTCTCGCCAGTAATAGGAAACCTTAACAAATTCCCCACCACTGGAAAATCAAAACTAATAAAAGTAGTCACACTATAATAAGTTCCTACGCCACCAGCCGAAATAGGCATAATAATATACTCATCGGTATATAAAATCCTACCTAGGAACTCATCAATAGTGCCAGCTGCTGTACCCGGCCCAGTACTATTTTCATCATACCCTTCATATTGTTCTATAATAGAGATAATACCATTTTTAGTTCTAAAAGCCTGTGAATAGTTAACTGATATCGCTAAAAATGATATATATATCCCCAAAAAGATAAAGAATATTTGGATAAGAACCGTACTACCAATTGCCGCCTTCATATCCTAACGATCCTTTAATCTATACTTTCAATGTATAATGGTAAATTGATAGATAATGCCTCATAATTAGAAATCATTGAAATAGGGACATTAGGTTCCTTTCTGCCGCCCCAACGTTCTCTGATTTCCTTAAACATATCTTCTAACATAAAATTTAAAAATAACAGTATCGCTACCGCAGCAATAATAACAATAACTGTCATATTTAATTCACCTGTGGCCTCTTTCATCGTTAACTCCTCCTTTATTAGTAATTACATTATATATAATTATTATCTAACTTACAATAATTAAAACTGAAAAATCATCAACATTGACAGTAATAAGATGGCTAATGTACCGCCACCGGTAACCACCAACATAATTAAAGTCCTTTTTTCCATGTTTCCTAATCGTTCCTTATATCTTTGTTCCCGGGCTTTATTTTGTAACGCCGAGACTGTTCTTGAAAACATTAATAGTTGTTCTTGTTTATTTTCTTGAGCGCCAAGCCCCAAGCGATATAATAATCGCATCATACGCATTGAATCTCTTACCGGGTATTCCTTCGCAAACGCCATATATGGTTCAATACTAGAATCACCAGCATCTATCTTGGCGATTAGTTCTCTTAATCCCGGTTTAAAAATGGGCGGGGCTGTTTGAATTGATCTAGATAAGGCCATTGGCGCCGTATAATGTTGAATTAATATTTCTAAACTTTTTAAATAGTATGGCAACATCATATCTATTTCATGCAAATTTCGTTTATAATGGTTTCTTAGTGTTATATACTGCATTTTATAAACAAAATAACTAATAACAATAGCGGCGATAAAATTAATAAAATTGAGTTGCGCAATAAAAACAAAAATAAAAATTACAAAAGCGACTAAAGCATTTCTAATACGAAGTGAAAATAGTTTTTCCACATCAACATCTTCTCCATGCTTAGCGCGTACATAAAAAACATAATCTGTTTCTTTTAAGATATTAAAATACTGTTCATTATCTTTAATAAATTTATTAGAACTAATTATTTGATCATATTCTAAAATAAATAAGATAATTGCCCCTACTAATAGAACCTCCATTATTCGCCACCTACATTCTCGTTATAATACTTTTCACCACTAAGTAAAAACAAGCTATTAAACAAAACAACGCCATGTAATAATAAAACCACCACATTTTGTTCTAATAATTTTAAATAAGTATCAATGCCAAGTAAATATTGAACCAACATAATCATTAAATACAACATTAAACCATATTGAACAAAAGAACGATGGAAAACTTGCCTATCCATTCGATCACGATAAACATTTTCCACTAACATATCAATATCAAGCAACATATTTTCTAAGGCTTGTCCAGCCTCCCTAGCACCTTCCCTAGTGATTTGTAAGAATAATTGGTGCATATTACGAGTAATATAATAATCATATTTACTATTCATATAATCAATCGATTCCGTAACATCACCATTTTTATAAGCTAAATCAATCATATACCTAACATCAGATAATAAGGGTTCTTCTAATACCCCCGAAGCATAAACACCTTCTAAAGCCTTTACAAATGATTCAGTGGTCGCATATTCCATAATTGTATTAGTGGTATAAACTTGAATTTGTTCAAAAATAAACTCACTATAAATACGTTTATAACGCAAATAAGCTAAATAAGGAATAATACCCATCGCAATCAGCGCATAAATAATTGACACAAAGATATTATAAAAATATAAATAAGAAATCGCAAAAGCGCCGACTGAAAAAATAACTATCTGGGTTATATATTGTCTAGCTGAGTATTCTAGTCCTAAATCCTTAACCTTTTCTCTAATTACCTTAAATGAATAAGGTGCATATTTTTCATAAGCTACTTCTACTTGATAAGTGATGAATTTATAGACTGATTCCCCTTTATTCATGCGATAAAAAATAATAAATAAAGCAATCGTTAATAATA
>JAQVDA010000027.1:0-5392 GCA_028698535.1 Bacilli bacterium | reverse complement strand
GCACCGGTTTCACCACTAACAATAATATTACAATGACCATGAACACATTTTATTAAAAAATCATGAATATCAAGGGTAATATATTTATCTTCCAATATTTTACTCTTTTGTAATCTAATTTTAGCTGGGGCCTTCCGAATGACCATCGCCACCCCATTTCTAGCAATAGAACTATGAATGAAATTCATTCTTAATTCAATACCCTCAGCGTCTAGGAACGGGTGGGCCATATTAAATACCTTACCAACAATATTAGCGCACTGAAAAGCCAACTTTTCCACTAATTGATTATTAACCTTATGTGATTCAACCCGGTAAGAACCCTTTGATAATGATCTAATCCATAATTGCCCATTATTACTATAGGAAATATCAGTAATATCATTATCTTCAACATATGGTTTTAATTCCCCAAAATCAACATTAGTAAATAAATTATCATCCATATTTTTTACCCCTTCTTATCTTTATCACTTTTATATGTTATTCTTCAATGTCTGGTGTAACATCAGGAATATCTTCACTAATATCCGGAGCGTGTTGATAAATAAATTGCTCAATCTTAGTATTAGTTATTTCTATCATGCCTGGTTCTATTTCATAGACACCACCAATTGGGACTGGGATTAACTCAATATCTCTATCTTTTATATATGTAGCTTTTCTTAATAATAAATGAATCTCTTCTGGGACGCCAAAAATAATGATTGACGGGATTCTTGCTTCTTCTGTATTTTCAAAAACATGTTGTCCATTACGATCCTTAACCGCTAAAACCCTAATATTTTCAACTAAACGACCAACCATTAATTCGCCAGTATCACTATACCCCTTAAAATAAATGTTAATATAATTGCCCGGGAAAATAGAATTACCATAAGTTTTATCAATATCAACCTTAAAATTATAAGGTATTAAACCCTCAGGAATATTTATTAGTGAGGCATCTGGCAACTCCGCAAAAGGAATAACCGTTCCTTCATAAAATAAACTTCCTTCGGGAATAATAGTATTCACGTTAGAATAGCGATCAATTACCTGGGCAGCATACTTAATTACGCTTCCCTTTAGCCTTGCTGGAGGCACATCCATATAACCAATCATGTCCTCCACAATTCTTGTTCTAGGTTGAATAGTAACTCTCGCATAAGGCATCCTTACTGGTTGAATTGCTTGTTGAATACGATAATTATACCCAAAATACAAAATAGCAACGCCCAAAAAGACCCCCAAAATAGTGACGGTGTTCCGATTTGATAGGAACCTCTTTAATGATACAAAAAAATTACTCATCTTTATCTTTCCTTTCTACCTTTCTCTATATTCAAATATAGCATCAATGTTATTTAAAACATTGAAATTTTGTTCTGTCACAGTAATAAACACATTTGAACCAACACTTAAACTTACTTTCGGTGGTAATTCAATTACATCATAGAAACTAACATTATATTCCCTTTGAATATTTACTGTTTGGGCGAATCTTCTAGTAAAGTTCTCCATGAATTTTTCACCATTTATTTTTAATTCACCTGTTAAACTATAATATCCCCAATCAATAGCGTCATACATAGCCGCTTCAGTTACTTCCTTAACTAGAAAATAATTTTGTTCATTAGTTGAAGTAATATTCTCAAAAGAATTGATAACCGCAATACCAATCAGGCCCATAATAACTAAAACTACGCCCCACATTGCTGCTTTCATTATATATCCTCTCCTCTACCGTTGTCAATATTATCCAAGTCAAACGTCCTTATCCAATTAGAACCCCGTCTGATGTTATTACTACCAAAACGGCCAAAAAAGATATTATTACCAGCCTTATCAATCGATATGTCTAAATAACCACCATGAACCTTACGCTCGAAATTATAATCTCTAATTCTTTGAATCAACATTCTATCTAAGGTTATCGCGTATATTAAATTCGAGTCACTATAAACCATATTATTATTTAAAGTAGGGCTTAATATTTTGGGCCAATCAACTCTGGCCCAATTAGAACCAGGTAATCTGCCGGGGAAAGGATATTCTAAAGAAATAGGTCTAAATATATAAGCAGCTCCTTTATAATGGTCTGGATCGCCCGGGCCTGGAAATTCATTTTCAACATCAAAACTACAAGTATAATTAATAGTTTGTTTATCATTATAATCACATAAATTAGTAACTGTGATTCGATAATTATAAGTTCCCGTTGGCGTATCTAATTTAGTATAAAATTTATGACCACCATCATAGTGGGTCGCATCAGTCGGCGGTTTAATAAAGGTCTTTTTACCTGTTATTTTTTCAATATAAACACGAGGTAACTTAAAAGTAAATATATAACCTCCATATACGCGATCAAATCTTGGTTCTTGACGTGGTATTCTTTCCACCTCATAACCATAATTTAACTTATGGAACTCCCCAAAACTTACTTTATTATCTGATACATTAAATTCTAGTCGCGGCGTTATTTTGTTTAGGTTATTATTATAAACATAACTATTATGAACATCCCACTCATTACAAGCTTTAACATCGGGCGAGTTTTTATTCCGCCATTCGTATGAACAAAATTTTTCCGTTTTAAACTCAATGTCTTGAGTGAACCCCATCCCCGCCTTTAATTTATCAGGATGAGGTGGTAAATTAACAGTTATTTTCTCCGTACAACCTATCTCACAAGCATTATTACTTAACTCAATTTTATATATTGATGGGGGGACTATTATTTTATCTTTACCTTGCGGGCACTCTAAATCAATTGTTCGATCATTTTCTTCGCAATTTTCTTTTTCGGGATCACACTTACATTCCGGTATAGTAGTTAAGTTTTCTGGACCAGGGACTGGCAAAATCCAGGTTGCTGGAGCCCAAACTAAAGTAGCACCTGGTTTTCCCAACTCACTAGGACCAAAGTCATTAGAGCTACCAATTCTACTAGCGAAAGTTGAATAATAATAGATTTTATATATACTCGGAATCCCCGCAATACTACCTAAAAATTTTTCATCTATAACATCATAAGTGCCAGCCGCAAAATAACAATAGGTGTTATTACATGGTATTCTACTATCCAAAGTAGTGGTTAACTTATTTCTAACCCACCCCGCGGCAATCAAGATATTCATTTCTTTAGGGGAAGCATGAGAAATAATTTTATCAGCATAATCCCCGCTTATACGATGCGCAAAAATATTAATTGGGGCAGTTATACCAGTTTTTCCATCTGACTCTACTTGTATTCGCATCGTATATTTAATTTTATCAGCATAATCCAAACACTTATTCGGATTAAACAAATCATGATTAATTTCAAATTTAAAGCCCACTTTTTGAAAATACTTTTGATTGTAATTAGCATTATACTCGGGATATTTATTATAATTATTTTGAGAAGCCGCAACCAAAGCGTTAACTCCCGGAATACCTCTTTTGCCCTCAAACATTTTTTTACCCGTTAGGATTTCCCAACATAAAGGATCTAAAGTGGGGCTTCGAAACATAGTACAAGTAACATCAATATTTGATGCTCCTCTAGAACCAACCGTAATTCTTTGTTTACCACCTGTGCCATAAACTTTATCAAAAATTAAAGTATGCCTGGTGTTATATCCATTACCATGATTAGTAAAACGTAAAAAGGCCCATCCTTCAATTATTATTTTTTTCTCCGTTGCCACTAAGCTATGGATATCATACCTAACCTCTTCGGCCATTACCATGCCTTTGCTTAAGAAAAAACTAATAATAGTAATTATTATTAATAATATTGCTTTCTTCATAGTGGCATCCTCCTTCTACTAATAAATTTTAAAATTAAAATAATAAGCGTTCCCCCACCAGCAATAGTAACTAAAATATAAGTATAATTAACGGCAATCCAATCTATTATTAAATCCCATCTAGAAAAGGGATGATTATTATCATTGTTCTTTTGTTCTCCTAAAAAAATTTTATACTTATTAACCTTATCAATAAAGTAATCTTCACTTGCTATGGTCCCCGGAAACCATCTATCACATAGCCGGTAATCCTCAATACCCTGACACAACTCATGCTCAGAATATTCATTATATTTAGGAAGCCTAATTGTTTCGCCCCTCAACAATTGATAATGACAAGCATCATTAGTATTAGCAAAAAAATAAAAGGTATAGGAGTCCCCCCCAACAAAATCACCTTTAGTAATAACCGTAGGCGTTATTAATGTTGGATTATACTGAAATAAATTATCTGAATAATATTCCTTGACAATAAACTTATCACTAAAATTATTAATCGTAACACTAAAGCGATTCTTGAGATTTAATGGGCCAAGTTGTTCTTCCTCTTTTGTGGGAACATAGTTTTTTATATGTTGATATTTTATTTCTGAAAAACTAGCTAATTTCTTTAGTTTATTTAATTCTACAGGGTCACATTCCAAAGCCGTAATCTTTAGAGGCAACAACAAAAACAACAATCCCAGCATCAATATATAAAGTTTGTCTCTTATAGCCATATAATCACACCTTAGCTTACTATTATCAGTATTTAAATTATATCATAATAGTAAATAAATTTAAAAACAAAGGACCAAATTTAAATTGTATTTATATAGTACTGACCACTTTTTAAACAATCTAATATCTACTATCACAAAAAGAATAAAACCTAATAATAAATAGGATTATTTAAGCCATAAACTTTCCCTATCTAATCTCCATTGATAACTTCATGCTCTTCTAAGAATTGAATAACCGCGCCCATATCAACATTGTCATCAATAACAATAGAATTAATAAATTTATGGTCAATAAAAATAACTAAAGAAGGGTAGTTATCAAAAAAAACATTACTATCGGGAATGTTAAATTGCTTAAAATCAACTCCCCTATCGTTAGTATCAATATTACTTATATTTAAATACACTATTTTTTCGCCTAAAGAGTATTTATTGATTATCTCTTTAAAATTACTTTCAAATTCCCGGCACTTACTTTCATTAGTTGTACATATATATAACCCCAAATTAGCATTGTTTATTAAATAATTATCTAATTCTTCCCATTTAACCTCATTTAAATACTGACCAATGACAGGAATCGTTAGTTGATGACTTTGATATGTTTTATGCCACTCCCTAATATAGAAAACCAATACCAACGCTAATATAGTAACCAAAAGATAAATAAAATAATTGCTTTTTTTCTTAACTTTTTTCATCTTTCTCACCTATTATCATTTTACCATAAAATACTACTTATAGTAATGTTTTTCCTTATATATCCAAATATTTCGCTCAATTATCTTTTTACCGCGCCAAGAACCTGTCAATAATCCATATTGCGTTTTAAATTCTTTATTAGATAGCGGTTGATACTCTAAGGCATTAATAAATTCTAAGTCACTGGGAATA
>JAQVDA010000026.1 GCA_028698535.1 Bacilli bacterium | reverse complement strand
CTACTCAACTATATCCTAGCTTAGAAACTAAATTAATACAAAATTTATTTGCGGCTGGGCAAATTAATGGCACCAGCGGCTATGAAGAAGCCGCCGCTCAAGGTTTAATCGCGGGGGTTAATGCGGCTTTAAAATTAGAAAACACCGCCCCGTTAATTCTCGGGCGCGACGAAGCTTATATAGGCGTTTTAATTGACGACTTAGTAACAAAGGGGACAAAAGAACCATACCGCTTACTAACATCACGGGCTGAATTTAGATTATTATTACGGCACGACAACGCCGATTTACGGTTGCGTGAATATGGTTATCAAGCCGGTTTAATTAGTAGTGAACAATATAATCGCCTCCTTCGTAAAAAACAGCTTATTGAACAAACAATCCAACAATTTAAACAACAGAAACCAAAATTAAATTCTACAATAAAGACAGCTTTTAGCAAGATCGGCATTGATAAAACTAAAGATAATACTTCTGTTTATAATTTATTAAAACGGCCAGAATTAAAGATGAAAGATTTAGATTCCATCTTTAATTTAAAGTTATCTAAAGACATCTTAGAACAGATAGAAATTAGTGTTAAATACGAGGGTTATATAACTAAAGCGAAAAAAGAAGTAGCTAATTTAAAAAAGTTAGAAGCCATTATAATCCCGAGCGATTATAATTATGATAAAATACACAATCTAGCGTCTGAAGCCAAACAAAAATTAAAGGCTATAAAACCAAGAACTATTGGCCAAGCAAGCCGGATAAGCGGGGTTAATCCCGCCGACATTGCGGTTTTAACTATTGCCTTAAAAAAGGATGATAATATTGTCACAAAATGAATTATTAAATGAATTAAAAAAATTAAATATTGAAGTAACCCCGCTACAATTAGAACAACTAGAACACTTCTATGAATTACTAATTAATTATAATAAGCGGGTTAATTTAACCAGAATCACTAAAAAAGAAGACTATTATTTAAAACATGTTTATGATAGTTTAACTCTAAATTATGTAATAGATTTAAAAAAGATTCAATCACTATGCGATATTGGTAGCGGGGCTGGGTTTCCAGGGATTGTTCTTAAAATCTTTTTCCCTCACCTTAAAATAACATTAATTGAGGCTCGGCGTAAAAAAGTGTTTTTCCTTAATTACGTGCTTAAAGAGTTAAATTTAGATCGCATTGATAGTAAACATGAAAGGGGCGAGATATGGGCTCGTCAAAACCGCGAAAAATATGATGCCGTTGTAGCGCGGGCAGTTGCCCCACTAAATATATTAATCGAGTGGTGTTTGCCGCTAGTGAAGGTCACAGGATCCTTTGTGGCAATGAAAGGTAAATTAGAAGGTGAAATAGACAATTTAGAGCCAAAAATTAAATTGCTTGGGGGCGGGGAATATACCATAAAGAGTTTTTTATTACCACGAGAAAGTAGCCAACGGAATCTAGTTAAAATAATAAAAAACACGCCAACAAGCATTAAATTTCCCCGCGAAAGTAGAGAAATTAACCGAAAACCATTGTAAAAGGGTCGGTATTAGTGGTATTATAAGATTATAGGATAATAGAAAGGGGCCCACAAATCTATGGAAAAGGAGATATTAGAAGTTAGGATTGATGATATCATTCCTAATCGGTTTCAACCACGGGAAAAATTTGATGAAAAAGGGTTAAATGAATTAGCCCATTCAATAAGGGAATATGGCATAATCCAACCATTAGTATTAAGAAAAATAGGTGACAAGTATGAGATAGTAGCTGGAGAACGTCGCTTTAAGGCAGCGACATTAGCCGGGTTGAATACTGTTCCCGCTATTATAACAACATTAGGGGACTCAGAAAGTGCCGAAATAGCCTTGATAGAAAATATTCAAAGGCAGGATTTAACCCCAATTGAAGAAGCTAGAACCTATCAAAAAATATTAGAACTCGGGGATATGACCCAAGAGCAATTAGCTACTAAAGTTGGCAAAACGCAATCGACTGTCGCCAATAAATTACGCTTGTTAGGATTGGATGAAGAGGTACAGGAAGCGTTACTAAACAATCAAATTTCAGAACGCCATGCCCGAGCATTGTTATCTCTACCATCAAAAGAAGAACAACGTGAATTACTTGATAAAATCATTACAAACCGGATGAATGTTAGGGATACTGATTTAGAAATAAAAAACCGCCTTGGCATTGACCCCAAACAACAAGAACCTGCAATAGAAATAATTGGTGAGGACGACGAAGAAGATGATACTAGTGAGGGAATGGCGGCACAGATAACTGGGCAAGAAGAAATAGAAAAAATAAAAGCCGCGGCTCAAGATATTAATACTCCCCATTCAACACCAGATATGAATAGTCTATTACAAACTCCAGGAAGTGAGGACTCAGAAAGGGTAGTCGTACAATCTGATATGTCATCTATTCCCGAAACGGGGGAAAGAAAAAACCGGTTTTTTATGCCTTTTGAAGAAGAAGCAAATATGGATATGGGAACAAATGTCGCTCCAGCAGAAACCACTCTAATAGAAACCCCAGAGATGGCGCCTATTACCCAAATTGAACCATCAAGTGAAGAGATTCCTATGGAACCTACTCATCACCTATCAACGGAAGTAGAAGAGTCTCCTGAAATCAGTGAAAGTGGGGAACCGGCAACTGGACGCACCTTCCAGGATTTACGAAGGGCAATTAACATTGTTAGGGACTGCACCAATCAAATTGAACAAATAGGTTTTAAGGTCGACTCAGAGGAATTTGACTTTGAAAAAATGTACCAAGTTATTATCAAAATTAACAAAGATTAATTAAAATAATAAGATGCTTATATAAATAAGTGTCTTTTTTTTCTAAAAACCATTTCTTTGTCCCTTGTTTTTTGTTAGAATAATAGTATCACGGGAATCTAAAGAGGGTGATTTAATGGGTAAAATAATTTCGTTAGTGAACCAAAAAGGTGGCGTTGGTAAAACAACAACCAGCATTAATCTGGCGGCCTCTTTAGGATTTCTAGGGAAAAAGGTATTATTAATTGATTTGGATCCTCAAGGTAATACGACAACGGGGATTGGTATTAGAAAAAGTGATATTGATCGCAGCATCTATGATGTTTTAATTGACGAGGCTAATATTAATCAAGTTATCGTTCACACCAAAACTAAGAATTTAGATGCCATACCCGCTACTATTAATCTGGCGGGCGTAGATATTGAATTATTAGGTAAAAGTAAAATTGAACCAGGGTTTACGAAAGCCGGGCAGTTAAAAAAACATCTTGATCCAATTAAAGATTGTTATGATTTTATTATTATTGATTGTCCACCGTCTTTGGGGGTTATTACCACTAACGCTCTTACTGCGTCTGATTCGGTGATAATACCGGTTCAGTGTGAATTTTTTGCTCTTGAAGGTATTATGCAGTTGTTAAATACAATCATGTTGGCCCAACAGAACCTTAATCCCCGCTTAGATATTGAGGGTGTTATTCTAACTATGCTAGACCCAAGAACTAATTTAGGGCTAGAAGTTGTTGAAGATATTAGACGGTATTTTAAGGAGCGAGTATATAATACGATAATCCCAAGGCTGATTCGCCTCTCAGAGGCTCCTTCCCATGGGAAACCAATCATCCTGTATGACCCGAGAAGTAGGGGTTCGGAAGCCTATATTAATTTAGCAAAGGAAGTGATTCAAAGAAATGGAAAATAAAAGAAGAGCGTTAGGTAAGGGACTTGAAGAATTATTTAATGCTGAGCCATTAAATTTTGAAGCCGTGGAAAAAAGAATTGTGGAAACAACCCCAAAAGAGGAAATTGTTGACATAAAATTAGATGAACTAAGAGCAAACCCCTATCAACCGCGAAAGAGGATTGATGAAGAGGGCATAAAAGAATTAGCCCAATCAATTAAAGAACATGGCGTTTTTCAACCGATTATAGTAAAGAAAAGTATTAAGGGTTATGATATTATTGCTGGAGAACGTCGTGTCCGCGCCAGCCAACAAGCGGGGTTAGAAAAAATTCCGGCTATTGTTCGTTCTTTTTCCGATAACGAAATGATGGAAATAGCCCTATTAGAAAATCTCCAACGGGAAAACTTAACCCCGATTGAGGAAGCTGAGGCTTATCGTAAGATGATTAATAGCCTTAATATAACGCAAGAAGAATTAGGCCAGAAACTAGGCAAGAGTAGGTCACATATAACAAATATATTAGGTTTATTAAGCCTCCCGGCGGTGGTTCAAAACCTATTGTTAGAAAATAAGATTGCGATGGGACATGCTCGGGTATTAAGTAAATTGGAAAACGAGGAGCAAATTATTACCCTGGCTCAACAAACAATTGATAAAGGGCTTAGCGTTAGACAGCTAGAAAGTTTAGTTAAATTTGAAAACTTTAAAAGGAAAAAACCCTTACAAAGAAGAAAAGAAGAAAGAGACCCTGCTTTTCTTGTGGCTGAGAAACTATTACGCGATAAATTTGGTTCTAAAATTAGAGTAACTAATAGTAAAATAGAGATTATCTTTGACTCATATCATGATTTAAACCGCATTCTCGATATTATGAATATAAAAATGGAGGAGTGATTCTAGATGGTTAAGTATCTGGTAGATATAAAAACAGAAATATATTTATTTATTAGTTATATATTAATTGGTTATTTTTCTTATATAATTATTAACCACCTTATTAATCAGCTTATTAACAATGAGTCAAAATTAGCTCCCGGTAGAAAAAAAAGACTAAATACCTTAAGGAGTGTTTTTAAAAACATTATAAAGTACCTTATTGCCCTTGTTGTTATTTTAAATATCTTAAGACTTTTTAATGTTGATACGGGGGCGATTCTGGCGGGGTTAGGAATTATTGGGTTAGTAATCGGTTGGCCCTTACAAGATCTTATCAGGGACTTCTTATCCGGATTATTTATTATCTTTGATAATAAATATGATGTTGGGGATGTCGTTTCTATCAACAACTTTCAAGGCGAGGTAATCTTTTTGGGCCTAAAATCAACCCGGATTAAAAATATTAATGGGGAAGTTAAAATAATTTTAAATCGTAATATTACCGAAGTAATTAATTACAGTATTAATAATACTCGGGCAATGATTGATATTACTATTAGTAATCACCAAGATTCCTTACCCGCCGAAAAAGAGATAATCACCATTATTAATGAATTAAGTAATAAAATAAAGGATACTGTTGGAGCCATAACCATGCTTGGTGTTAATCATGTTGATAAACAAGCGATTACCTATCGTATTATGGTAGAAACCAAACCGCTTAAGACGCCTAATGTACAACGCGAATTATTGAGGCAATTAAGCCTTGCGCTAACTAAGAGAAAGGTCCCGTTTCTGGCTTTAACTGGCGTCGATTTATGAGTAAAGATTATTTATTAGGTTCCATCGTGGAGATGAAAAAGGGGCACCCTTGCGGGACTAACGAATGGGAAGTTGTTAGAATCGGTTTAGATATTAAAATAAAGTGTCTAAATTGTGCCCGTATAATAATGATGTCGAGACTTGAATTTAATAAGAAGTTAAAACGAATCATTAAGTAATTACAGCCCAATCGTAGTAAGGAGAAGTATAAATAATGATAAAAAAAGAAGTACCGTTTATCCCCATCATCGTTGGTGGTGATATCAGCGCCTATACCATAGCCAGAAATTTCCATATGGAATATCAAGTAAAGTCAATTGTCATAAGCCGAGCCTTAATCATACCTATTCGCAATAGTAATATAATAGATAACATAATTGAAGAACAATTAAATAGCCAGGCTGAATTTATGAAAACACTAATTGCGGTAGCTCAAAATATACAAGACAAAAAGTTAATTTTAATTGGGTGCGGGGACTGGTATGTTAAAAAAATTATTGAAAACAAAACTAAACTAAGTCAGTATTATATTATCCCTTATGATATAACGGTTAGTCTTATGAATCAGTTAATTAATAAAGACACATTTTATCAACTGTGTTACAAACTAAACGTTGATTATCCGCAAACCTATATATATGATTGTCAAACCAAAAAGGAATGCCATTTACCCTTTAATTATCCCGTTTTTGTTAAACCGGCCGATGTTGTTTCTTATCATCACACTTCTTTTTTAGGCAAGAAAAAAGGTTATAAATTTGATGATGAAAAATCATTAATGGATATGATTAATAATATAAACAAATCAACTTATGATGGCAAACTGATTATCCAAGAGTATATTCCGGGACAAGATGCCAATATGCGAGTACTAACATGTTATTGTGATAAACAAGCAAAAGTTAAAATGTTGGCGTTGGGGCACGTTTTATTAGAAGAACACACCCCAGGCTCAATTGGGAACCACGCGGCAATTACTAACACCGTCAACGAGGAGTTATTTGAACAGGCCCGAAAAATACTAGAGGCAATTAAATATGTTGGTTTTGCCCATTTTGATATAAAATACGACCCACGGGATGGCAAATACAAGTTTTTTGAAATTAATCTTCGGTTAGGCCGCAATCATTTCTACATTACTGCCGGGGGGTGTAATCCAGTTAAACTTCTCGTGGATGAATATATATATAATAAGCAACTACCCCTAACTATTGTTAATGGTGACCATTTAAACTTGATAGTTCCTAAGGCTGTATTGCTTAGATATCTCTTGGATTCAAAACTAAAAAAGAGAGTAAAACAGTTAATAAAAAAGAAAAAAGTTTATAATCCACTAATCTATAAAGCCGATAGTAGCATACAAAGAAAGTTTTTTGTTTATCTTAGCTTATTAAATCAAATTAGAAAATACTATAAATATTACCCGGTAAATAGAAAAGATACTATAAAAGAAAAGTATGTAGGCGTTCTTGGGGGCCCGGCGCTACTCGCGACGGTTCACTTCATGAACGAGGTTATTAGCAATACCCAGGCTAATAGAAACCAAGATCATGTAAATATGCTGGTGTTAAACCACCCTTCTATTCCAGATATCGCCAATTTCCTTCTAAATCAAGAATTATCCAACCCAATAGAAGAAATAATTAATGATGTTAAAAATTTAACGAAACAAGGAATATCTTTTATTGTTATCCCTTGTAATATGACTCATGCTTTTTATAGAGATATTCAGAGTAAGGTCAGCGTGCCTATTATTAATATGGTAGAAGAAACAATATTATATATTTTAAAAGAAAATCCTCAGATAAAAAAAGTCGGGATTTTAGCAGGTGACGCCGTAATTAACGCAGGGTTTTATCAAGAGATGATGCAAAAATACGGTATAAAATGTTTATTACCGGCATCTCACCACCAACAACAAATTATGGATATTATAAATGATAAGATTAAAGCACCTTCATCTGCCCTTAAAAAAATAATAAAAGCTATGGCGGAGGCGGATTGCGAAAAAATTATCTTAGGTTCTACTACCTTAGTACGTACATATAAACAGAGTAAATCACACCACCTGAAGATAGTTGACCCTATAACCATTTTAGCCAAGCAAACTATTTTACTAAGTGGAAAGCAAGTAAAGATTGATTAAAAAAGCCTTTATTTGTGAGATAATACAAGCCGAGAAGATTATTTAAAGGGAGGCAAAAATGAATACCAACCAAGACGATATCCAAATTAGAAAAAACAAAAGGGAAATGCACTTGCATCCAGCAACGTTTTTTTTCTTAATGTCCTTTGCTATTATAATAATTAGTGGCATCGGGTCAATGCTAGGAATTCAAGCAACATATACCACCATTAATTCGGTTACTGGTGAACTAGAACCAACTCTTGAAACATTTCACACCTTAATGAATAGAGAAGGAATAAGATATATTTTTGGTAATGCAATCCGTCATTTTATTACGTTTTCACCGTTAGTAACGACCATGGTTTTCTTTATTGGGTTTGGCGTTATGATAAAAAGTGGGTTATTAAAAGACCTAGTGATAAAAATAAGTGCTCGCTTAAACCATTTTACCATTACCTTCTTGCTTTTTTTAACCGGGATACTTTTAACCGTTATTACTGATGCCGCCTATATTGTTATGATTCCTTTAGGTGCCCTGTTTTTTTTATATAACCGACGTCATCCTTTGGTTGGTATTATAGCCGCTTTTGCCAGTGTTTCCCTGGGTTATACTCTTAATATTTTTGTTAGTAACATTGATTTATCATTAATTAATTATGCTAACGCCGCGGCGAAAATTATTGACCCACATTATACGATTAACTACGGTGCCGATCTTTTTATCATGCTGGTTGGTATTATACTAATGTCATGGGTTGGAACATATATAACCGAGCGCTTTATAGTTAGAAAAATAGGGAAATATAAGATAGAAGCAACTACCGAAACAGAAAGCCTCCAAACACCGAATAAAAGGAAAGGGTTTATTATTTGTTCTATTACTTTATTTTTCTGGTTTTTATTTCTTGGCTATGCGATAACACCGGGATTAAAATTTTCCGGATTATTATTAGACTATACGGGCAGTGACTATTTGACCCAACTATTTGGTTTTAATTCCTATTGGCAACAAGGGATTGTTATTATAACGACGGTCACCTTCTTTATTGCCGGAATATCCTATGGGGG
>JAQVDA010000025.1 GCA_028698535.1 Bacilli bacterium | reverse complement strand
GGTATCCCAATTAAATCCATATCATTAAACTTAACACCAATTCTTTCGTTTCTATCATCTAATAAAGTATCAATACCATTATTATTTAACTCATCATATAAATGATTAGCGGCTTCCATTTGGTTATTATCATTAACATCGACAACTACAATCGCCACTTGATAAGGAGCCACAGCAACCGGCCATATAATGCCTCTCTCATCATGATTTTGTTCCACTAAAGTAGCTATACAGCGGTCAATCCCTATTCCATAAGAACCCATAATAACAGGATTATACTTATTATTGGTATCTAAATAATATAGATTGTTAGCCTCGGAATATTTAGTCCCTAATTTAAAAGTATTACCTATTTCAATCCCTTTTTCAAATATGATTGGTTTATTACACTTAGGACAAAAATCACCCTTAGTAATATTTCTAATGTCACCCTCAAAATCATACTGAAAATCATTTAGATTAACATTCTTATAATGATAATCAGCCTTATTAGCGCCCACTACAAAGTTTTTCATCCCCTTAATTTCATTATCAATAACAATTATAGTATCGCCGCCAATTGGACCTAAGAAACCAACTTTAACCTTGATTAAATCCTCTACCACATTAGGCTCTACCATTTCTATTTCTGTTACCTTTAATAACCGTCTCAATTTAGTTTCATTAAGTTCATGATCACCTCTAATCAGGCATCTATATAATTTATTATCCCCTTTATATAATAATGTCTTAACAAACTTAGAAGGATCTTCATTAAGAAATGACGCCACTTCTTCTATTGTTTTAGCATTAGGGGTATAAACTAATTCTTTTTCCCTTAACGCCTCATTATTATTACTCCCTTGATAAATACATTCGGCAATATCAATATTAGAAGTATAATCACAATTATTACATATAACAATTAAATCCTCGCCTATGTCGGTTATGGCTTGGAACTCTTCTGATAATAAGCCACCCATTACCCCGGTATCAGATTTTACTATTTTATACTTTATCCCTAACTTATTAAAGATATTGATATAAGCCTTATACATATCATTATATGACTTATCTAAACCATCATAATCCTGATCAAAAGTATAAGCATCTTTCATAGTAAATTCCCGTAACCTAATTAAACCATATCTTGGTCTTATTTCATCTCTAAATTTAGTTTGAAACTGATATAAACTAAACGGCAAGTCTTTATAAGATCTTATTTGCCTTTTTGAGGCAATCGCAAATAACTCTTCATGTGTCGGGCCTAATACATAATTCTTATTAAAACGGTCCTTTAAGGAAAACATATCCTTACCAAAGGCCACCTTTCGACCAGATGACTCATAAATTTCACTGGGAATTAAACTCGGCATCATTAATTCACTACAATTTATTTTTGCCATTTCATCACGGATTACTTTTTCTATATTTTTAAGCACTCTTAATCCAAGTGGCAAATATATATATATCCCTGATGAGGATTTTTTAATCATCCCGCTTCTCACTAATAAATTACTACTTGTCGATTCCTCATCTTTTATTTTTTCCCTTATTGTATAGAAAAAACTATTTTTTAACCGCATTTTCTCACCTCTACCTCTTTAAAAAAATTATAACACATAACCAACATAAGTTATTATTTAAATTGAATAAACCTATTCAATTACTATTTCTAATTTTTCTTGACTAATGAAGTTAATTTCCCTAGCACTGGTACAAGCTTTTAAATCTAATTTTGTTTGTTTTAGATAACCAATATATTTTTCTTCACCTTTAATAATTAACTTATCAAGCTCGGCTTTCATTGACATATTATTGACCGTTTTATATTTCCTAACTTGTTCTAACACGGCCTTAACTATATTACCAAACTTAAGGCTTTCATTTTCAACCTTGTTCTCCCTAATAATTAAAGTAGTAATAGATTTCTTATCTTCATACTCTTTAAAAAATGTTAAATATATATATTCAGTTATATGCGGAACTATTGGTGAATACATCTTTAAAATTTCTAAAAGTACTCTATATAATGCGTATTGACCTGATTTAACCGCCACCATACCGTGTTTTTCTCTTTGATATAATCTTTCTTTAACCACTTCTAAATAATTATCACAAAAATCATGCCAAAAGAATCTATCTATTTCCCCTCTAGCTAAACCAATTTCATATTGATTCATATATTTAATATAATTATTAGTTACTTCTTTACATCTTTCAATAATCCATTTATCAACCGGCATTAATTTCTTATATTCACTGGTATAGCCAGATAATTGCATAATGGCAAATCGGGAAGCATTCCATAGCTTAATTAAAAATCTATTAGAGGCGATTATATCTTCTTCACTAAACCAAGTATCAGTCCCCAGTTTATTACTAGCAGTCCAATACCTAATCGCATCGGCACCATATTTTTCAATTAACTTTGACGGTGATGCGACGACATTACTTTTAGATTTACTGATTTTTTCCCCTTTTTTAGCTAACACAAAGCCAGAAATCATTATATCTTTCCAAGGAGTATTACCAGTATGATAATAACTCTTTACAATGGTATAAAATGCCCAAGTTCTAATTATATCGTGAGCCTGACATCGCATAGACATTGGCATTAAATAACTTCTTTCATCACTTTCTTTATATAATGCGTTTATAAATGGGGTAACTGAAGAAGTGGCCCACGTATCCATTACATCATTCTCAGGGATAAATTCATCATTACCACAAGAACAATTTCCATTTGGTTTATCTTCTAAGGGATTAACTGGTAAATCTTTTTCATCAGCGTAAATAACATTACCACATTTCTTACAATACCAAACCGGAAAACAAACCCCAAAAAATCTTTGTCTTGATATACACCAATCCCATTTTAAATTAGTCACCCAATCTATATATCTATTTTTCATATGACTAGGATGCCATTTAATTTTATCCCCCATCTTAAGTAATTCATCCTTGATACCTAATACATCTATATACCACTGTTTTGATGGTAATATTTCAATATCAGTTAGACACCTTTCATGTACCCCGACAACATGATTTATTTTTTCACTTTTTACTAATAAATCATTTTCTTTTAATAAATTAACTATCTTTAGTCTGGCATCATTTACATGCATTCCCCCAATAAAAAGAACATCGCGATCAATGGTACCATCAGCACTGATTAATTTTTTATAGGGGAGATTGTATTGCCTTTGCCAGTTGGTATCAGTAATATCACCATATGTACAACACATTACTATTCCCGTTCCTTTATCAATTTCTACTTTAGCATCACTATAAATATCTATTTCAAAATTATATAAAGGCACTTTGGCTTTTTTACCAATATATTTTTTATACCTTTTATCATTGGGGTGAACAAACAAAGCCACACAGCTGCTTAAGTACTCAGGACGAGTAGTGGCTATTATTAAATCCGTCCCCTCTACTTTAAATTTAACATAATGAAAATAAGCATCCCGTCCAATAGCATCAAGTTCAGCTTGAGCAATAGAAGTTTCACAAAGTGGACACCATAATACTGGCATATCTTTTTGATAAGCATGGCCGGCTTTAGCAAGTTCTAAAAATGACTTTTGTGATATTTTCCTTGATAGATCACTTATCGTTTCGTATTGCAAATGCCAATCAACATTAAAACCAAGTGATTTCCATAAATTCTTAAATTCCTCTTCATATTTTGAGATAGTCTCCTGACACTTCTTAATAAACACACTTCTAGGCATATCTTTTGCGGAAATACCAAGTTCCCTCTCCACTAACCTTTCCGTTGGTAATCCATTATCATCAAAACCAAACGGATAAAAAATATTATACCCTAGTAATCTTTTAAATCTTACTATTATTTCCGCTTGAGTATAAGAAAATATATGGCCAATATGTAATTTCCCACTAATAGTAGGCGGTGGTGTATCTACTGAATATATCTTTCGATCATCCATGGTAAATTTATATAGTTGTTCTTTTTCCCAATATTTTTGTATTTCCTTTTCGGCTAAATTAGTGGGATATTTTTTTTCCATCGCTAATCCTCCTTCAATATAATAAAAAAACATCCTCTCTAAGGACGTTTTATCGCGGTACCACCTTAGTTCATAATATTTTTACATTATGCCCTCAACATTTTAACGCTTCTGCGTTATATCTTACTTTATTCAGATATAAAGCTCCCAAGCGACTAGCAAATAATTTTTAATTAGTTTCCACTACCCACTAATTCCCTATTATAAAAATTAATTACTCCTCTTGTTCACAGCTTTTTTAATATTTTAATAATTAAATTATATCGCACTAACTAATTATTTGCAAGTTAATATTCAATAACTTCCATATTTAAATCAGACGCTAAATTAGGGCTTTTTTCTTTTGGAATAACAATGACATCCTTTAAACCCGAAGATATATAACGTGTCTGTTTTAAATTATTAAATACCATCTCTATATCAAAATCAACTCCATTATTATCCCAAGCTCTTATTCGTTTAAGGTAAGTACAATCAAAAGCTTGATGATATGGGGAATAATCGGCATCCCAACCAACTCTTAACGCCGTTAGATTCTGATACTCAGTATTATGATAAGTTCCGCCTAAGATATAAGGGAAATGCTGATGATTCTTACTATCTGGTAATCCAAAAGGCAAAGAAATAATATTAACATACTGATTAGGAATTATCTCTTCAAACAATTGATACATATAACCAATACTCATCATTACTTCATCTTTGGTCATTTTAGATAAATTATCATGATTTTTAGTGTGGTTTCCAATATCGTAACCATTCTTAATAAGCCATTTTAAAATATCTTCGTTATATTGGGGTTGATTAAATAACCCAGCGTTTAAAAAGAAAGTGGCCGTGACTTGAAAATCAGGGTACTTCTTTTTGAAATGTTCTAAAATGCCCACCGCCGAATTCGGATCAATAATTAAGTTCCCCTTTTTATCATATCCTAAAACATTAATATTATTGCGAGCCCCATCATCAAAGGTTAAAATAATAGGGCTGGTACCTAATGGTACATCTATTTCACTATTAATATAATCATTTAATCTAATCATACGATAATCATTTTGATAAAACATCTCTAAATCATTAATAAAAGCCTCCGTGGTGCGATTATAACCATCACTATCGACATTTCCACCGGTATAAACAACATCACTATTATTTAAATTAAAAATGCCATGATACATCATAATCGGAACCATACCTAATTCATTAACCTGGTATTTTGCCCATAGTTTATCATCTATTTCTTTTACTACCGTTACTTCTAAATAATCGCCACGGGCAAATTTGGCTTTAGGTTTAATATTTTGGCTTATTATCTTATCTTTATCTATTTTACTATATGTATAATTAATCTTTAATTTTAGTTCATAACGCTTAGCATAATTCTTTACTTCCGAAAGCGAATAATTAGTTAAATCAACCATAAACAAATCATCGGCTTCTTTTTTAATATAATTATTAATTAGAAAAAAAATAAAAACAAGTAAGAAAAAAAACAGTATTAATCGCATAATTTTCTTTACGTTTTTTTTCATTACCATACTATCACCGATTATATTATAACATACTAAAACTTTTATTTATTATAAACACATTCTATTAATGCGAATAACTTATAACAGGTGATCTAAATGAAATTTCATAAACACGGTTTCTTTTGCCTTTGCGAGGCTTGTCGCCTTAGAAGAAGATATAGTTTCTTTAATATTATTTGTATTGGTTTTTTAATGATTATTGTTACTTATCAAGCTTTTATTAATATTATTATTTGGTCATCAGCTAATTCCGTTTTATTATTTATTGAATTATGTCTTTTATTCTACTTTATCTGTCGTATTATAATCTAAGATTAACTTTTCCGTTTTATAAATATATTCCAAACGCTTACTAACCGTTTGACAATTTAAAAATTGATTATTATTAAAGGCGGCCTTACCAGGCAGAGCTAACAAAATAAATAATAACTTCCGTTCCTCCTCTAATAACGGATATTTACTTTCATAAGCCTTAAACAGTTCATAAAACGCTAATTCATGATAATGTTTTTGATAGAAATAGTATAAATCATAAATAGGCATCCCTATTTGATAATGATCCCAACTAATTAAATACATTTTATCATCATGCAAAAGATGGTCTATCTCTAAATTATTATGCAAAATAACGACTCGTTGTTTTTTTTTATCCTTAATTAAATCATACCAATAATTAAGTTCATGTTGACAAAAACTTAACGACCCATATATTTTATTAATATTACGAGCTAATAGATATTGGGCGGGGCTCATATAAACTTTAGTTTCAATCTCTTCAATTAAATAATGATAATAATCATAATAATCTTTAATCTGCTCCGTTAATTCTTCATATATTTTTTTATAATCATCAAAGGTAACCTCTTGATAATAAGTGGTTTTATTATGTAGAGAACTAAGGACCAACATTAAATCTAAAGCTTTTTGCTCCGTTGGCATTTCCACCTCTTCAACATAATCATGAATACTATAACGCTCATCCATATTGACTAAAGGTTGAAAATGATAAAAACTTCTTGACCGTAAATAATCATATAATTTACCTAGATTCTTACCATTATTTAATTTAAAAACAAAACGCCCTTCTTCAGTCTCAATTACAATTACGTCACCTTTAATAGTATAACTTTTAGGACAAAGGGCGTAGCGATTAACAATATCTTTAATATTATTCATAATTAGTCGACGCGGGAATAATTAACTTGGTACCAATTTTAATGTCTTCTAAATCATTATAATCACCTAAAGCTTCCTTGGTAACATTATATTTTTGTAAAATGGCTTCTAAAGTATCATTTTCTCTTACTATATAGACAAAATAAGTAGCAAATGTTTCCGCACTATCATCAAAAGAATCAAAAACAGTTCTGATTTGTTCCTTTGTTATTACCGAGTCTTGCTCACTACCTCTTTTAAATGTTTCATCGGTTTCAACGGCGATACTCTCACCTTCCACCTCGCGATTACCTTCTGCTTCTTTTATTATCTCACCCTCTACATCATTAATTAACCTATCCTCCTCAGTACCACTCTCTTTAGGTATTTTTAAGGTTTCTACTTCTTCAATTACTGACTCTGGTGTTTTAACTTCTTTAGCCTTTAATCCATCAATGCCAACCTCAATATTAATTTGCAAGGTGTTATCTTTAATAATTTCATAATAAAAATCTTCAATATCTATTTTAACAGACGTTAAATCATAATCATCATCAACCGCAATATCAAAAGGAACACTAAAATAAAAATCGGTTGGGGTAATACTAACATCACTAATTTTATATTGACCACCAATAATAAATTCCCCCGTCACTATACCATCTGCTAAATGGAGAGTATGCTCCAACGATATACTGGTTATTTCACTAATAAAAGAATCAAAAACAAGGTCTTTTTTAAAAGGTATAATTTGTTTCATAATAATCTCCTTTCACTTCTTCAGTTAAATATATGATTAAAAAAAACCAATTATGAATACAAAAAAGATCACGATTGTGATCTTAAATATTATTTTCAAAAGAAGAGTATTATCTTATTACTGATTAACGATATCTAATACCTCTTCATACTTTTTGACGGAGATAAAACTTAATTCTTCTCTAATTTCCTTAGGAATCTCATCTAAATCCCGTTCGTTTCCACGCGGAATTATGATTATTTTTAAACCATTACGATGTGCCCCAATGGCTTTTTCCTTTAACCCACCAATACGCAGAACTGACCCACGTAAAGTCATTTCGCCAGTCATTCCAATGGTATGATTAATAGGCATATTCTTAAAAGCACTAATTAAAGCAGTGGTTAAGGTAATACCAGCACTAGGTCCATCTTTCGGAATGGCTCCTTCTGGAACATGAATATGAATATCATTTTGACTAATCTTTTTGGCTTCAATTCCTAATTCGTCAGCATGTGATTTAATATAACTTAACGCAATTCGTGCGCTCTCTTTCATTACCTCACCTAAAGAACCAGTTAAGACCAAATCACCCTTACCTTTAAAGAAGGTAACCTCAATTGGTAAAATATCGCCACCAAAATAAGTATACGCAAGACCATTAACTACCCCTACTTTATCACCAACATCCTGGTCATTAGGAAGATATTTTTCCTTTCCTAAATACTTCGTGACGTCTTTATTTTTAATTGCAAATTCTAACTTTGATTTTGGTTCTTTCGCCACTAGTTTAGTAACAATTTTCCTTAAAACAGTCGCGATTAGACGTTCTAACTCACGTACCCCAGCTTCTTTAGTATAATTTCTAATAATAGTTAAAATAGCCTCATCATCTAGAGTAATTTTAACTTTATCTAAACCATGTTCTTCTAGCTGTTTTGGAAGTAGATGTTTTTTAGCAATATCTAATTTTTCATATTCAGTATAACCTGATAACTCCACAATCTCTAAACGGTCTCTTAGAGCTTCGGGAATATCATGTAGATAGTTGGCAGTAGCAATAAATAAAACTTTTGATAAATCATATTCAACTTCAATATAATGATCAGCAAAGAACTGATTTTGTTCTGGATCTAAGACCTCCAGTAAACTACTAGCGGGATCACCCCGGTAACTCTTACTCATCTTGTCAATCTCATCAATTAAAAATACCGGATTAGAAACTTTGGCCTTCTTCATCGCTTGAATAATGCGCCCCGGGCTAGCCCCCACATAAGTACGTCGATGACCAACAATTTC
>JAQVDA010000024.1 GCA_028698535.1 Bacilli bacterium | reverse complement strand
AATGGATGTTTTTAAAACCCATGAAAAAGCATTAGAAACAGCGGCTGAGTCATACATGTCTGTTAACCAAAATAAATTGCCAGAAATGATAGATGAAACAACGGAAGTTACTTTACAAGAACTAATTAATACAGGCTTTATTAAACCAATGACTAGCCCCAACAATAAAAAGAAGCAATGTAGCGGTTATGTTTTAGTTACTAAAGAAAAAGAAAACATTTATGTTTATACTCCTCATTTAAATTGTATAGAAGATTTTGGTAATGCCGAAGATGATGGGTTAGTTTTACATTATAAATTTGATGATTTTCAGGAGCCGACGGAGAATATCTTTGACGATTTAGGATTAGTAGCGATACGAGAACTTACCTATATATACATAGGAGAAGAAGACGGATGGTTAAAATATGGTATTTCAGGTGTGGGTAATGATGATACTTATCCATATAGATTTACTATAAAGCCAATGATAATCCATTCAGATTACCCAACCAGTGTATCCTTTAAATATAAAACAAATGTTGGTGAAAAATTTTATTCTTTTGGGGACCCAAGAATGGTTAATATACGCTATAAAGATGGATTTAAAAAAACGGAGATAGATAAGGAGGCATATAAAGAGGTTACAATAGAAAACATTTCACCGTTAGAAACACTTGCTGGTGTGCCTATAGAGGGTGAATCACATCAACCTATATATTTCTTATCAAGACCAAAAGAAGGTGAAGTATTTAATCCAGAAACCGATTATATATATTTTAAGGACGTTCAAGTAGAAATAAAACCTTATTCTACTTCATATACGAAAGGAGTTAGAACCGGCGTAGTAAAAGATTATTCTTCTAAAGGGAATAGTAGTCTTTTACAACTAAATACTACACCCAGATGGGTAGTGGATAGTAAAATAGGTGAAGGAGCATATGAATTTAATGGAATAAATAGTTATATCGATACTAACAATCCATTTAATTTTACTAAAGAAGGCTCTTTTTCAATAAGTTTTTGGATTAATTCTGAAGATCATTCGCATAAAGAAGGCGTTGCCGCTGGAATAGTGGGTAAAGGTCATTGGTATGATAATACATGGGATATTTCTCTTTCAAATACAAATCAAATTAGATTTGAATGTTCTGGGAACCCTACAAGAAGTGGCATTATAGCTATATTTTCCCCAGAACTTAGCCTGCGAAAGTGGCATTATTATACTGCTACTTATGATAAGGGTATTATTAGAATATATTTAGACGGTGTTTTTACATCTACGATGACATATAACGGTACAGGTGATTTTAATGGTAATCGAAATGTAAGGATAGGCATAAGACATACTGATATATCTAGAGTGTTTAACGGAAAGTTAGACGATGTTCGTATCTATAATCGCGCTCTATCAGATGAAGAGGTAATGTTTATGTATGAAAGATATAAATAAGTATTCTTATTTAATTAACAGAAAAAAAGATTATTTATAATCTTTTTTCTATATAACAAACTAACCAGTACATTATATATGCTACTATTCCCAGTAAGATAATGCCTGTTACCACTAAATTTAAATTAAATACCTGCGAACCATACATGATTAAATAACCTATTCCTTTTCTTGATACGAGTAATTCACCCATTACAACGCCAATAAGGGCCATACTAACATTTATTTTTAAAGCATTTACTAAAGTCGATAAATTCCCGGGTAAGATGGCCTTTAGGAAAATATCTACTTTACTAGCTTTAAAGGATTTTAGTAATTTTATTTTATTGATATCAAAGTTAACAAATCCGTAATAGACATTGATAATGGTTATAATCGTTGATATTAAAAGAGCCATTAGAATAATGGAATTAGTATTAGCGCCTACCCAGATAATAATAATTGGACCAAGGGCAACTTTTGGCAAACTATTTAAGATGGTTAAATAAGGGTCAAAAACACGAGCTAAGAAGTTATTCCACCAAAGCATAATTGCCATACCAACACCAATAATAGTAGCGAGCGAAAAACTAATAATGGTTTCATAAACAGTGGTAAATATATGGCGGTATAAATTATTAGTTTGATGCAGGCTAATAATGGTTCTTAAGACATTACTTGGGCTGGAGACTAAAAACGGATTAACAATATGGAAATGGGTTAACAACTCCCATATGAGGATAAAAGCGAAGATGATAAATATCTGGGTACTTAAAATAAGTCTATTTCTTTTCTTGATTCTTTTTAAATACTGCTGATGTTCTATACTAAACATGGATATCTAAATCTTTCCATATTTTCTCATAATAAGACACAAATTCTTTCGCTTTTCTATTTTCAAAAGGAGTGCTCCTATTAGTTAATTTTATCTGATAGATATTTTTAATTCTGGCGGGTCTTTTGGTTAATACCACTATTCTATCAGCCATACTGATGGCTTCGGCTAAATCATGAGTAACCATAATAACCGTCTTTTTTTCCTTTTTAATAATATTATAAACATCATCACTAACTGCTAGTCTCGTCTGATAGTCCAAAGCGCTGAAAGGTTCATCAAGAAGAAGTATATCTGGATCTAGGGCTAAGGTTCTAATTAGCGCTACTCGCTGTCTCATTCCCCCTGATAAGGAGTGTGGATAATGATTAATAAACTCTTTTAAACCATAATCTTCAAGAAGTTTTATAACTTGTTGTTTTTTTTCTTTGGTTAATTGTTTTTTAATTTCTAATCCCAATAAACAATTATCTAAAATAGTACGCCAAGGAAAAAGAGTATCCTGCTGTAACATATAGCCAATCTTTGGTTTCCCACAAGCAGCATACTCAATATAACCACCTGATTTATTTTCTATTTCACATAGTACTGAAAGAATGGTCGATTTACCACAACCAGAAGGTCCGATTATGGCAATGAACTCCTCTTTGTTAATATCTAGGGAGAAGTCGTCAATGGCTTTTATTTCTCCTTCTCTAGTGTGATAGTTTTTCCGTAAATTTTTGATTTTTAAAATCATTCTATTTACTTACTTTTTTCGCAAATTCATTATTAACTAAATTGGTAAATGGTACTCTTTTTTCAAGTTCGCCGGCTTGGGTAATAATATCTTGTAAATGTCCAAAAGCGTCTTCAGTTAATTCTGGGGTTTTACTCCAAGCTTCAATCTTCTTATAACGATCAATAACTTTAATTAAATCATTCATTGATGTATCCGGGAATTGAGTGTAGATAACTTCCGCAATGGTTTTGGCATTATGTTCATGGACAAAAGTAAGACCTTTATAGATGGCTCTGGTAAAACCCTCAATAATATCGGGATTTTTATTAATGAAACTTTTTCTTGCGTTATAAGCGGTATAAGGTACTTTACCCCCTAAAGCGCCCACGGATGCGACTACATATCCAAATCCTTCTCTTTCTACCATTAAAGCCGTTGGTTCAAATAAAGCCACAAAATCACCTAAGCCCCCAATGAAAGCACCTGACATAGCCGGAAAAGCAACACTAGTATCAATGGTTAAATCCTTATGAGGATCAATACCGTGTTCTTTAATAATCCATTCGAGGGTCATTTCGGGCATACCCCCTTTGCGACCACCTATTACATATTTTCCTTTTAAATCATTTAACGTGAAATTGTTATATGGTTTACGGGCGACAATAAAAGATCCATCTTTTTGGGTTAATTGGGCAAAAGTCTGCACATAATCCTTTTCACCAGCGTTGTAAACGTAAATGGTAGCTTCTGAGCCACTAAAACCAATGTCAACATCATTTGATAAGACCGCTGCCATTACCTTATCGGCCCCAGGTGTTAATATTAGTTCAATTTCTAATCCCTCTTCTTCAAAATAACCTTTTTCTAAGGCGACATATTGGGGAGCATAAAAAATACTATGGGTTACTTCGGCCAGTTTTATTTTTGTTAATTTTTGTTCCTTTTTATCTAAAATTAAAAAGGTTGTGACCACACCAATAACAAATAAACTAATGACCGCGATTAATATCTTTTTCAATTTGCAACCTCCTTTTTTAAATTACATGGTATTATATTCTTTTTCTAATTAATCGTGATAATAATCTATAAATACATGGTATAATTTTAGCTAGGGGTGGTGATAATCATGACGCTAGATGTCCTTAATGATAAGCAAAAAGAAGCCGTTTTACATACGGAAGGGCCCTTATTAGTCTTAGCGGGAGCGGGGGCTGGTAAAACGAAAGTTTTAACTTATCGTGTTGCTTATTTGATTACCAATAAAAACATAAATCCAGCTAGTATCTTAGCCATCACCTTTACTAATAAAGCGGCTCAAGAAATGAAAGAGCGTATTTATTCCTTAGTTCAAGAACAGTCTTTAGATATTCAAATATCAACTTTTCATTCTTTTGGTTACAAAATTATTAGAGAAAATTATCAGTTGCTAGGGTATAAAACTAATCTTCTTATTATGGATGCTGATGATAGTATAAATATTATTAAAAAAGTATTAAAACAATTAAACTTAGATTCTAAAATATATAATGCGTATAATATTAGAAGCCAAATAAGTGGGGCTAAAAATGAATTATTAACCCCCGCTGATTATGAGAAATATGCAACCACGGAATATGAAAAAGTAGTTGTTAAAATATATAAAAAATATGAAGAAATATTATTTAATAATAATGCGGTTGATTTTGATCACCTATTACTATTACCACTTAAATTATTTAATGAATATCCTCATGTTTTAAAAAAATATCAAGAACGCTACCAATATGTTTTAATTGATGAATATCAAGATACGAATGAAGCCCAGTATCAATTATCCAAAATGATAAGTGCTAAATATAAAAATATTTGTGTCGTTGGTGATGGTGATCAAACTATCTTTACCTGGCGCGGGGCTAATTATAAAAACATTTTAAATTTTGAGTCCGATTATAAAAACGCTAAGGTAATCTTATTAGAACAAAATTATCGTTCAACCAAAACTATATTAGAAGCCGCCAATAATATCATTAAAAATAACCGGTTACGAAAAGAAAAGAATTTATGGTGCCATAATGATTCCGGCTTTAAAATTAAATATTATCGCGCTTATGATGAGAGGGATGAGGCTGGGTATGTTATTAGGGGGATTAAAAAGGCTTTAGAGACGGGTATTAATGGTAATGAAATAGCTGTTTTATACCGCACTAATGCGCAATCTAGAATTATCCAGGAAGAATTATTAAGAGCGAATATTCCTTTCCGAATCGTGGGCAGTTTTTACTTTTATAACCGGGCGGAAATAAAGGATTTAATAAGCTACTTAAGGGTTATTTATAACGAAGAGGATAATCTAAGTGTGACTAGGGCAATCAATGTTCCTAAAAGAGGGATTGGCCCAAAAACAATTGATCGTTTAAATACTAAGGCCCAAGAACAGAATAAAAGTATTTATGAAGTAATTACCGACGGAAAAGAATTAGAATTTAAAACGATTATTGAAGAACTTAAAGCTCAAGAACCAAAAGTTAGTTTAACGGAGTTAGTTGAATTAGTATTAGAAAAAACTAATCTTCGCTCCTATTGGCAAAACGAAAAAACAATTGAAGCCGATATTAGATTAGAAAACCTAGAAGAATTTAAATCAATAACCAAGAGTTTTGAAGAAAGAAATGGTCCTATTTCGTTAGAAGATTTTCTAACGGAAATTACGCTAGTTAGTGATATTAGTGAACATCAAGATAGTCAAAGTCAAGTCAATTTAATGACCGTTCACTCCGTTAAAGGGTTAGAATTTACGCATGTTTTTATTATTGGCTTAGAAGAGGGTTTATTCCCACATATTAATGCTTTAATGGATAAAACGGGTATTGAGGAAGAACGGCGTTTATGTTATGTCGCAATTACTAGGGCAAAACGTGAGTTACATTTTGTCAATGCCCGCCGGCGAACCTTATTTGGCAGGGACCAAATTAATCCCCCCAGCCGTTTTATTGAGGAAGTCGGTAATGAATATATTGAATGTAAAGGGGTTATTTACGAAAAACCATATCAATTAAATAAAGCAGAACAATTTTATCAACATGATATGCATTATAAACCGGGGGACAAAGTTATGCATCAAGATTTTGGGGAGGGTGTTATTGTCGAAGTAACTAAAACCATTATTACGATTGCTTTTAATTATCATCACGGCTTAAAAAAGTTTATGAAAAATCATAAAAGTATTCGTCATTTAGATTAGAAAGAGGGGCTATTATGCAAGTAAAAGTCAGAATGGCTGAATTAATTAAAATAATTAATAAACTAAATTATGATTATTACACCTTAGATCGACCTAGTGTCTCAGACCAAGAATATGATCGTTATCTTCAAGAATTAATTGCCCTAGAGGCTAAATATCCCACTTTAGTTAGCCCTGATTCACCTACCCAAAGAGTTGGTGGTGAAGTTCTTGCTACTTTTAAAAAGGTAACGCATCAAATTCCCCTGTTAAGTCTGGGCAATGTTTTTAACGAATCAGAAATAATATCCCTTGATACTAGAATTAAAAAAGTAATAAGTACCCCTACTTATATATGTGAGTTAAAAATCGATGGTTTAGCGGTCGCTCTTACCTATCGAAAGGGTAAATTAGTTACCGGGGCGACGCGTGGTGATGGTTTTATTGGCGAAGATATTACCGCTAATGTCCGCACGGTCAAGTCTATTCCGCTAACGCTGACCAAACCCATCGATATTGAGGTTAGAGGCGAAATATATATGAGTAAGAAAGCTTTTCTAAAACTTAATAATATCAGACAAAAGAATCATATGGAATTATTTCAAAACCCGCGGAATGCAGCGGCGGGTAGCGTCCGTCAATTAGATCCTAAAATAGCGGCCCGCCGTAATTTAGAAGCGTTCATTTATCATTTGCCTAACGCTAGAGAATATGGATTGTTAAGTCATTATGATAGTTTATTGTTCTTACAAGAATTAGGCTTTAGGATAAACCCCCATAATAAATTATTAAATAATATTAATGAAGTTGTTAGTTTTATTAATAACTGGTCTACAGAAAAAGAAGAACTACCTTATGAGATAGACGGTATTGTTATTAAAATAAATGATATTGCTCATCAAGAATTACTAGGATATACCAGTAGACATCCGAAATGGGCTCTAGCGTATAAATTCCCAGCTATGGAAGTGATTACCCAGTTAAAAGATATTGTCTTTACTGTTGGGCGCACTGGTAAAATAACCCCTAATGCCATTTTAGAACCAGTGCGAGTGGCGGGTTCTACTGTCCGAAAGGCCACTCTTCATAACGAAGCCTTTGTTGTCTCTAAAGATATCAAGATTGGGGATGTGGTAACAATTAGAAAAGCAGGCGATGTTATTCCGGAAGTAGTTAAGGTGTTAAAAGAAAGGCGTGACGGTACTGAACGTGGTTTTATCATGATAAAAAAATGCCCAATATGTAATAGTCATTTAGTAAAAAAGGTCAACGAAGCAGCATATTTATGCCCTAATAATAACTGTGATGCCCGTCAAATTGAAGCCTTAATTCATTTTACTAGTAGGCAAGCGATGAATATTGTCGGTCTTGGTGAACGCATTATTGAAGATTTTTATAACTTAGGTTATCTTAAAACCTTTGTTGATATCTATCGCCTTAAGGATTATCAAACGGCATTAATAGAGCTAGAAGGTTTTGGACCCAAGAGTGTTACTAATTTATTAACTTCAATTACTGCTAGTAAAAATAACTCCTTAGAAAAGTTAGTTTTTGCCTTGGGTATTAAACATGTGGGAGCAAAGACGGCTAAAGTATTAGCACAAACATTTAAAACGATGGATAACTTAATTAATGCTTCCTTAGAACAATTACTAAGTATTAATGATATTGGAAGGAAGACCGCTGAAAGCCTTTTAAATTACTTTGCAGACAATAATAATCTAGCTGTTATTAAAAGTTTAAAGGCTATGGGTATCAATATGTTATATAAGTTTAAGGAACCGATAAGGAAAAATGAATTATTTTATAATAAAACTTTTGTTATAACAGGTACTTTAAACCAAATGACTAGAGAAGAAGCAACGGAAAAGATTGTGGGCTTAGGTGGCAATGTTACTAATACGGTAACTTCTAAAACAGATGTACTAATAGTAGGTAACAAACCTGGGGGCAAATATAAGAAGGCGCAATCTTTAAATGTTATGATTTGGGATGAAAATCAATTTTTAAAGAACATATAATTTACTAACCAAATTGTTATTAGATATTTATAAATATATGGAACTTAACAAAAACGATTTAATATTTGACAATTTACCTAAATTATAATAAAATAGACCTTATTTTAAAGAGGTGAAGTTGTTTTGTTAAGATTAGACGAATATAATAAGGTTAATGAAGGCACCAAAGATAATAATTATTATTTTATTTCTAAAATAAATCCACACGTCTTTTATTTATGGTGTGCAGCAGCCGCGGGAACATTAATTTTTTCTGTTTATATGTTTGTCGCCGCCAATCTTCAAAGTAAGTATAAACTATACCCAATGTCACCAAAACGCATTGAAATTAACATAGAAGACATCTATAAAATTGAAGCCGAAATACAAGCCATAAGAGCTGATAGACTATTTTTAATTGAGGCCCCTTTTTATGAAGAACTAAAACAAAAGGTTAAGAACTAATTTATATTACTATTGTTCGTGGTATAATTAGTTTAGTTATCTACGATAACGAAGAGATAATGAGTTTTGTTAATAAATAATAATAATTATCAACGCGGTCAGTTGTTATCAAATAAACATTGTAGTATAATAATTATTATACGGGGTGAGAACCTAATGAAGATTTTTAAAAAAGGATTAGTATCTAAAATAATAGTAATTATTATTGTCGTAGTATTATCAACTTC
>JAQVDA010000023.1 GCA_028698535.1 Bacilli bacterium | reverse complement strand
CATTTTATCCTGATCCGCTTTTGATTTAGGTTCAATCGCAACTGAGATAACCGGTTCAGGGAAAACCATTGACTCTAAAATAATTTGTTTTTTATCATCACACAAAGTATCACCAGTAGTAGTATTCTTAAGGCCTACAGCTGCAATAATATCACCAGCATATGCCTCTGATACCTCTTTACGATCATTAGCGTGCATGATTAATAAACGCCCAATTCTTTCTTTTATATCTTTCGTCGAGTTAAGTGCATATGAACCACTTGCTAGCTTTCCTGAATATATTCTCATAAAGGTTAGCCGGCCGACAAAAGGGTCAGTCATAATTTTAAAAGCCAAAGCACTGAAAGGTTCATTATCAGACGGTTTTCTTTCGGCCGCCTCGCCTTTTATATTAGTTCCTTTTATTGACTCTACGTCAATTGGTGACGGCAAATAATCAACAATCGCATCTAATAATAATTTTGTTCCCTTATTACCAAGGGCCGTACCACATAATACTGGAAAAAAATCAACTTTTAAAGTGCCCACTCTAATGGCTCTTTTAATAATATCAACCGGGATTTCCTCACCCTCAAGGTATAGCATCATTAGTTCATCATCATACTCAGCAACCGTCTCAATTAACCTATTTCTTCTTTCGGTTGCCACTGCCCTTAAATCGCTAGGAATATCTATTTCCTTTGACTCTTCTTTTTCCGAGCCATCATATTCATAAGCCTTTAAAGTAACCAAATCAATAATACCCGAAAAATTATTCTCCGCTCCGATAGGCCATTGAATAGCTTCCGCGGTAACCCCTAAGCGCTGATGAATTGATTTTAAACTATACTCATAATCAGCCCCCATCTTATCCATCTTATTAGCAAAGATTAAGCGCGGGACTTTATATTCTGTAGCTTGACGCCAAACCGTTTCGGTTTGTGATTCAACCCCTGCTTCAGCATCAATTAAGGCACATGCTCCATCTAAAACACGTAAGCTCCGTGCCACTTCAATAGTAAAATCAATATGCCCCGGGGTATCAATAATGTTAATACGGAAACTTTTCCAATAAGCAGTTGTAGCTGCTGAGGTAATAGTAATACCTCTTTCTTGTTCTTGTTCCATCCAATCCATTTGTGATTTTCCTTCATGAGTTTCCCCCATCTTATGAATACGACCGGTATGAAATAAAATACGTTCTGTTACCGTTGTTTTTCCAGCGTCAATATGGGCCATAATACCAATATTTCTCGTTTTTTCTAACGTTGTTTCACGCGCCATATATTTTACTTCCTTTCCTAATTACCAACGATAATGCGCAAATGCCTTATTAGCTTCCGCCATCTTATGCACATCTTCTCGTTTTTTTACCGCTGCCCCTGTCCCCTTTGAAGCATCAATAATTTCTCTAGCTAAATTTTCAGCCATCTTTTTACCGCTTCTAAGTCTGGCATAATGGACTAACCATCTTAACCCTAACGCCTGTGAACGGCTATCATTAACCTCTACCGGTACTGAATAGTTTGCTCCCCCAACACGCCTTGATTTAACCTCTAATGCCGGTTTGATATTCTCTATAGCTTTATTAAAGACCGTTATTGGTTCTTCTTTCGTTTCTTGTTTAACAAAATCAAATGCTTCATATAATATTTTTTGAGCGATACCTTTTTTTCCATCTTTCATAACCGTATTAATTAACTTAGTTACAATCTTTGATTTATATATTGGGTCTGGTAAAACATCTCTTTTTTCCGCTCTTTTTTTTCTCATCATTATCCTCCTTTTATTTTCCTAGTAAATTACTATTTAGGCCTTTTAGCCCCATATTTAGAGCGACTTTGTTTTCTGTTTTCAACTCCTGCTGTATCCAATGTGCCTCTTATAATATGATAACGAACACCGATTAAATCCTTCGCGCGACCGCCACGGATTAAAACGGTACTATGCTCTTGTAAATTATGGCCTATTCCTGGGATATAAGCAGTTACTTCCATCCCATTACTTAAACGCACCCTGGCGTATTTTCTTAAAGCCGAGTTTGGCTTTTTAGGCGTTCTGGTCCCAACCCGAACACAAACACCACGTTTTTGTGGCGATGGTTGTTTAGTGGTTTTCCTTTCTAAACTATCAAAACCAATCCCCAATACAGGTGATTTGCTTTTTCTTTGCTTAATTTTTCTTTTTTTTCTAATCAATTGGTTAATTGTTGGCATTAGATAAGCCTCCTTTCATAACACACATCCAGGCGTATCACAACGCCCCTAAAATTAAGTTTTGCCTAAGCAAAACAAAACTTATAAATAAGTTATTATAATATAACATCTTTATTATATGATTGTCAACCATTATTATGAGTGCTTTTTATATTTTTTTATTAGTTGCAAATTCAGTATATCCGTTAAACTAATATAGCAATATACTATAATTATAGATTATTCTTAACTTATTTTACTTTTTACTGGGAAATCCCCCGCTTTATCCCTAGAATCAATTGGTAAATATGCTTTCTCAAAAATCGTCGGGTATGGTTTTTGGTTTAATATCCTTATTGGCCTTAATTGCATTGACTGTGGCACCATGCGAAAATGGCCCCCATCCGAAACTAATTTTAAATAAGCACCGCTAACAGCCGGGTTATTAGCGCCAGTATCCCTGACAAACCAACGATTAGTTCCACACCCCTTTGTTTTTTCCTCAATATACATAGTTTGACCATCAATTAGTTGATGATCACAAAAGAAATTCGCAAACGCTAACTCTTTAACTAAAATACGTTCATAATTAAACACATTTAGCCCCCTTGATAATTCCGCGGCTATTATGTCCTTCTGATTCTCCACTAACAACCTTATTAATTTTAAACCCTTGGCTTTATGAAAGTCGTTATTAATTCCTTTTAAAAATTTCCCTACATAAGCATGGGCCCCAAGAATATTAATCCCAAACAAATGGGGGATACATTCCTGTGCCATCCAGGCTTCAATCACATCCCTGTTTATCAATTCAAAGCGATATATTTTATTAAAATAATTATCCATGTATATATTAAGGCATGCTTCCATAAGGCGATAAACACGCTCAATATATTCCCTATCAAGAGGATTAATCAGAACTCCGCCCCCTATTTCTCTATTATAGGTCGCGATGCGAGTTAATAACTTATCCGCTTGACTCATATATGAGTTGTACTTACTACTAATCCCCGCTGAATCAACAACCTTACTTAAATCAACTCTTGTCATCATTAATTCTTTATCTGTAATACCACCTAAATTATACACTGTTAACAACCTCGCCTTTACTAATTATGATTATGTAATTTAATTATACATGAATTATAACCGTCTTCCAAATTTTTTAAGGTCTAGTTGTCAAATTAAAGTCAATAATACCCCTATAAAAAAGAAAAAAGTCGCTTACGACCTTTTCTACATAAATTTTTCTTCTAGCGCTTCCATTGGTTCATCATTAACAAAATCAGTCTCTAAATCAAACATTACATCCTGGTACTCACTGATACCAGTCCCAGCCGGTATAAGTTTACCCACAATAACGTTTTCCTTTAATCCTTGTAAGTAATCTACTTTCCCTCTAATCGCCGCATCCGTTAATATTCTGGTTGTTTCCTGGAAGGAAGCCGCTGATAAGAACGAATCTGTTTCTAACGAAGCTTTTGTAATACCTAATAATACCGGTCTCCCTAACGCTGGCTTTTTCTTTTCTAAAATAGCTTGTTTATTTGCCTCTCTGAATTCATGCAAATGAACCAGGGAACCATTTAGCAGTAACGTATCACCAGAATCATATACCTTTATTTTAGATAACATACGGCGGGAAATTAATTCAATATGTTTATCATTAATATCCACTCCCTGACTACGATAAACATGTTGGACCTCTTTTAATATATACTCTTCAACCGTTGTCGGATCAGTAGCCGCGAGTAACTCTTTAGGATTAATAACTCCATCGGTTAATTTATCGCCGGCCTCAACCATGGTTCCTTTCTTAACTCTTAACTTAGCACCATAATTAGTTGAATGTTCAATTGTCTCCACCTCATTAGCGACACTAATCTTATACTTGCCTCGTTCCTCGGTAATTTCAATTACTTTACCGCTTATTTCGCTAATAGTAGCCTTCCCTTTGGGTTCTCTAGCTTCAAATAATTCTTCAATACGCGGTAACCCTTGGGTAATATCATCGCCTGCAACACCGCCAGTATGGAAAGTCCTCATTGTTAATTGCGTTCCCGGTTCGCCAATTGATTGTGCCGCCACAATACCAACCGCCTCACCTCTTTCTACCACGTTACCAGTAGCGAGATTTCGCCCATAGCATAATTTACAAACACCACCAACGGTTTTACAAGTTAATAATGATTTTATTTCCACGGTCTTAACATCAGCTATTATTATCGCTTCGGCAGCGTTTTCTGTTATTAACTTATCCTTATCAATTATTAATTCCTTAGTTTTGGGGTGCAATACTTTTTTATTAGTAAACCTTCCTAAGATGCGATCATAAAGCGGTTCAATAATCGTCCCGGTCTTTTCATCAATAAAATCAGCCACTATAATACCTTGTTCGGTTCCACAATTATCTTCCCTAACAATTATATCCTGGACAACATCAACTAAACGGCGAGTTAAATAACCCGAATCGGCTGTTCTTAGCGCCGTATCCGCTAGTCCCTTGCGAGCCCCATGGGTAGATAAGAAAAATTCGGAAACCGTAAGACCATCTCTAAACGATGATTTAACAGGGATTTCAATTAATTCCCCATTTGGGTTTTTCATTAATCCCCTCATCCCCGCAATCTGAGAATACTGATGCATTTTACCTCTAGCCTTAGAATTCATCATCATAAAAACAGGGTTATTTTCATCTTCCTGAGTAAAGCCTTCTAATTCGGCCTGAATTTTATCTCGCGTCTCTTTCCAAATATCAATTACTCTTTCAAATCGTTCTTGTTCAGTGATTAAACCTCTTTGATATTGTTTATTAATAGTATCGACTAGCTTTTCGCTTTCGGAAATAAGTTTATCTTTGGTCTTACTAACTTTAATATCAGAAATAGCCATTGTTAAACCGGCTGTTGTTGAGTATTTAAAACCTAAATCTTTTAATTTATCAAGCATATTTGACGTTTCATTAGTTTGGTAACGCTTAAATATCTGGGCAATTATCATACCTAATGTTTTAGCGTGAAAAGCCTCCACTATCTCTTGTTGCCTAATCGCCTCTTTAATATTGCTCCCGTAACTAATAAAAAACTTCATTGGCGTTATACCTTCAATATTCTGAACACTGGGTTCATTAACATATGGAAAAGAATCAGGTAGTATTTCGTTAAATTTTAACTTCCCAACCGTGGTAATTAAATATCTATTTTTTTGTTCAGCTGTAAAAATTTTATATTTAAAGGCCTTAACTGGTATGGCGATTCGCGCATGAAGATGAATTTCCTTGCGTTCATAAGCCATTAAAGCCTCGTTTACATCCCTAAACGTTTTTCCCTCACCTTCAACTCCTTTTTGTTCAAGAGTTAAATAATAATTACCTAACACCATATCTTGAGAAGGAGTCACAATTGGGTTACCGTTTTTAGGATCTAAAATATTATTAGCCCCTAACATTAAAACCCTTGCTTCCGCTTGACCTTCTTGTGATAGTGGTACATGTACAGACATTTGGTCCCCATCAAAGTCAGCATTAAAAGCTGGTGTTACTAATGGGTGTAATCTAATTGCCCGCCCCCCGACTAATTTGGGTTCAAAAGCCTGAATACCCAAGCGATGAAGGGTCGGTGCCCTATTTAACAAGACCGGATGTTCTTGAATGGTATCTTCAACTACATCCCACACTCTCTCATCTAATGATTCAATCAATCTTTTCGCTGATTTAATATTATGGGCAATACCTCTCTCAACTAACCCATGAATAACATGGGGTTTAAACAACTCTAAAGCCATTTCCTTAGGTATGCCACATTGATACATCTTCAATTCCGGTCCAACGACAATTACCGAACGACCTGAGTAATCAACTCTCTTCCCTAATAAGTTCTGTCTAAAGCGTCCTTGCTTCCCTTTTAACATATGACTTAATGATTTTAATGGGCGATTACCAGCCCCAGTAATACTGCGACCTCTTCTACCATTATCAAATAACGCATCAACAGCTTCTTGTAACATGCGTTTTTCATTTTGAATAATAATTAATGGGGCTCCTAATTCCATTAATTTTTTTAACCTATTATTTCGGTTTATGACCCGGCGATATAAATCATTTAAGTCACTAGTGGCAAATCGACCGCCATCTAATTGAATCATTGGTCTTAGTTCTGGTGGGATGACCGGTAGAACTTGTAAAATAATCCATTCTGGTCTATTGCCTGACTGAATAAAAGAATCAAAAATTTCTAATCTTTTTAATAATCTAATCCTTCTTTGCCCTTGGACATTTGCTAGTTCTTCCTTTATTTCATTAATTTCCCGGTGTAAATCTACTTGTTCTAATAACTCTTTTATCGCTTCAGCACCCATACCAACCTTAAAGCCATTACCATACTTTTCATAATATACCCGGTATTCTTTTTCCGCTAAAATCTGTTTTTTCTCTAACGGGGCCATTCCCGGATCAATCACCACATAAGAAACAAAATAAATAACCTCTTCTAAATCGCGGGGTGACATATCTAAAATTAAACCCATTCTTGATGGAACACCCTTAAAAAACCAAATATGCGAAACTGGAGCGGCTAGTTCAATATGTCCCATACGCTCGCGTCTTACTTTTGCTCTTGTAACCTCAACACCACAACGATCACAAACAATATTTTTATACCGAACCCGCTTATACTTGCCACACGAACATTCAAAATCTTTAGCGGGGCCAAAGATTTTTTCACAAAACAAACCTTCCTTTTCTGGTTTTAAAGTGCGGTAATTTATTGTTTCTGGTTTTTTTACCTCACCATATGACCAAGACAAGATTTTTTCTGGTGAAGCAATACCTATTTTTAAAGCCTTAAAAGAGTTAACCTCAACCATTATTCTTCATCCCCTTCTTTTGCTTCCGCAACCAAATTATCGCCATCTAAATTCTCAGTTAAATGGTCATCACTTTCTTCTATTTCCTCAATACTAAGCTTTGACTCGCCACTACTTTCGCTTTCTTCTAGTTGCTTAAACTCTATTTCCTTGTCGTCCTTATCAATTATTGATACATCTAGCCCTAAAGCTTGAAATTCTTTAACTAATACCCTAAACGATTCAGGAACACCAGCTTGTTTAATTGGATTACCTTTAACTAAAGCCTCATATGCCTTTACCCGGCCCATAATATCATCTGATTTAACCGTCAATAACTCTTGTAATGTATAAGCGGCACCATATGCATATAATGCCCATACTTCCATTTCACCAAACCGTTGACCACCAAATTGCGCCTTACCTCCTAAGGGTTGTTGCGTTACCAAAGAATATGGTCCTGTAGAACGAGCGTGTAACTTATCGTCAACCATATGCAATAATTTAAACATATACATCGCGCCAACACTAATTTTATGATCAAACTTTTCACCAGTTCGGCCATCATAAAGTTCCACTTTGCCATCCTGATTCATTTTTGCTTCTTTTATCATGGTGGCAATATCATCAGTATTAGCGCCATCAAAAGCTGGGGTCGCTACACGAACATTTAACTTTTTAGCCGCCATGCCAAGATGCAATTCTAACAATTGACCTATATTCATCCGGCTAGGTACCCCTAAAGGATTAAGCATAACATCAACTGGAGTACCGTCTGCTAAATAAGGCATGTCCTCTTGTGGCAAAATTAAAGAGACAACACCCTTATTACCATGACGTCCTGTCATTTTATCGCCAACCGATAGTTTTCTCTTTTGAACAATATAAACGCGAACAATCTTACTAACACCCGCTGGTAATTCATCATTATTATCGTGTGAGAAAACCTTTACATCATGAACAATACCATCATCACCGTGTTGAACGCGTAACGAAGTATCACGAACTTCCCTAGTTTTTTCACCAAAAATAGCATGGAGTAATTTTTCTTCGCTGGTAAGTTCCGCAATCCCTTTCGGAGTTACTTTACCAACTAATATATCCCCCTCTTTAACTTCGGTACCAATCCGCACAATTCCTTCGTAATCTAAATTTTTTCTAGCTTCTTCGCCAACGTTAGGAATATCCCTGGTAATTTCTTCTGGACCTAGTTTTGTTTCTCGACACTGTATTTCATAATTTTCAATATGAATTGAAGTATAAACATCATCTTTAACTAGTCGTTCACTAATTATTATGGCATCTTCATAATTATAGCCATCAAACATCATCATGGCGACTAAAATATTCTTTCCTAAGGCTAATTCGCCATTTTGAGTACTTGGACCATCAGCAATAACCATACCTCTTTTAACTTTTTCACCAACCTTAACAATTGGCACTTGATGATAACAGGTACCAGCATTAGAACGTTCATAATTAAGCAGTGGATAAACATCCTGTCCTTTTTTATTTTCGATGGCGATTTGTTTAGCATCAATATATTTTACCACTCCATCAGCCTTCGCTAATACAGCGACACCACTGTCCCTAGCTGCGATATGTTCAACTCCGGTTCCAATAATAGGCGCTTCTGTTTTAATTAAAGGAACAGCCTGTCTTTGCATATTTGACCCCATTAAAGCTCGCGAAGCATCATCATGCTCTAAAAAGGGAATGCAACTGGTAGTTACTGATACAATTTGTTGTGGTGAAACATCAATATAATCAACTTCCTCTGTTTTAACAATCCTATTTTCTCCTTGATAACGGACTTGTACTTGATTATCTTGTATCTTACCATCGTCACCGACCGTAACCGTTGCCCCTGATATTACAAAATCATTTTCCTCATCAGCCGTTAAATAATCTATTTGCTTTGTTAATTGTCGATTAATTACTCTTCGAAACGGCGTCTGAATAAAACCATATTCATTCACCTTGGCATAGCTTGCCAGAGCCGTAATAAGACCGATGTTTGGGCCTTCTGGTGTTTCAATTGGGCATAATCTACCATAGTGTGAGTAATTAACGTCCCTAACTTCCATTGATACTCTATCACGAGAAATACCACCAGGACCTAACGATGATAAACGACGTTTGTGAGTTAATTCCGCGATTGGATTAACTTGGTCCATAAATTGTGATAATTGACTACTTCCAAAAAACTCTTTCATAGCGGCCGTTACCGGTCTGATATTAATTAAGTTTTTAGGGGTTACCGTTTCAATATCCTGAGTAGTCATGCGCTCTCTAATAACCCTTTCCATACGAGTAACACCAACGCGAAATTGGTTTTGTAATAATTCGCCAACTTGTCTTACTCGTCTATTTCCTAAGTGGTCAACTTCATCAGTACTACCAAACCCATGTAATAAGTTTAAATAATATGAAACAGCGGCATAAACATCGCCAATTGTTAGCCGTTTAACAGTGGTTGCTGGGTCATT
>JAQVDA010000022.1 GCA_028698535.1 Bacilli bacterium | reverse complement strand
CCCTTAGATTTACTCATCTTACCTGTTTTATCATTTAGAAATTCACCATGCAACCAGTAATTACACCATTTGTGTCCCAAGTATGCCTCTGATTGAGCAATTTCATTAGTATGGTGCGGAAAAATCGCATCAATACCCCCACAATGTATATCTAATTTGGAGCCTAAAAATTTCAAAGCAATCCCAGTACATTCTATATGCCATCCTGGATAACCTCTCCCCCACGGCGAATCCCATGTAAGTAATTGATTTTCAAACTTTGAGTTTGTAAACCATAACCCGAAATCAAAAGGATTTCTTTTGTGTTTATCTAGTTCGACACCTTCTCTTGCTCCTACTATTAAATCGGCTTCTTTCATTCCCGATAATTCATAATAATTAGACACCTTAGAAACATCAAAATAAACATTGCCCTCAGATACATAAGCATAACCCGCATCCATTAAATTTTGGATTATTTTGATGTATTCATCAATATGATTAGAAGCTTTTTCAATAATAGATGGCTTCCTAATATTAAGTTTTTTTATATCGTTAAAGAATGCTTCAGTATAAAAATCAGCAATTTCTAACACCGTCTTCCCTTCGCGCCTAGCACCAACAACCATTTTATCATCACCAGTATCACCATCAGATACCATATGACCAACATTAGTTATATTCATAACCCTTTTAACATCATATCCTAAATAATTTAGAGATTTCTCTAAAATATCCTCAAATATATAAGTCCTAAGATTGCCTATATGGGCATAATCATAAACAGTTGGACCACACGTATACATTTTAACTTCTTTTTCATTGTGAGGAATAAATTTCTCCACGCTCTTTGAAAGCGTATTATATATTTCCATTTTTACCTCCTATACTTAAGTATGTACAATATCAATGTTTAAATTATTTAGATAATCTATTAGTCACTGTGTCTCTTCCTAATAAGTAAACAGTATCCGGCAATTCTGGGCCATGCATTTGGCCACTAACCATTATTCTAATTGGCATATATAAATTCTTGCCCTTTATACCCGTTACTTCTTTAGTCTTATTTATCGCGTCCACAATATTATCAATTGACCAATCAGTAATATTTTTAATATTATTATAAAAACTATTAACTACTTTTTTAGAATCGTCACTATTTATGAATTCTAAACATTCATCATCTAATATTATATCCTTTTTAAAGAATAAATCTGTCACTTCAACAATTTCCTTACCATATGAAATATGATCGCGATAAATTTGAATCAAATGTTTAATCCATTTCTCACTTTTATCTGATAAATCATATTTTTCTTTTAAGGGCGGAAGTGTTATTTTAATTAACTCATCTAGATTCAGCTTTTTTATATAATGACTATTTACCCAATTAAGTTTCTTAACATCATACACTGCCGGTGATTTATTAATTCTAGTTGGATCAAATATTTTAATTAATTCTTCTAAAGAAAATATTTCTTCCGTTGTTTCCGGGCTCCATCCTAGCAATGATAAGTAATTAACAATTGCTTCTGGTAAATAGCCATTATTATATAAATCCATAAAAGAAGCAGCACCATGTCTTTTGCTTAATTTCTTAAGATTATAATCAACCACCATTGGCAAATGAATATAAATTGGTTTTTCCCACCCAAAAGCATCATATAAATGATTATATTTGGGGGTTGACGTTAGATATTCATTACCCCTTATAATATGAGTTATCTCCATTAAATGGTCATCTATAACATTGGCAAAATTATATGTAGGGAATCCATCTGACTTTAAAAGTATTTGATCTTCTAATAATTTATTTTCAAAGGTCATTTCTCCATAAACAAGGTCATTATAAATACTTAATCCCGCCTTAGGCATAATTTGTCTGATAACATATTTTTCGCCACTTTTTATCCTTTGTTCTATTTCCTCTTTGCTAAGGTTCTTACAATGCCCGTCATATAAGAAAGCTACCTTTAAAACCTCCGCTTTTGTTCTTAATTCTTCTAATCTTTCCTCAGCACAAAAGCAATAATAAGCTTGGCCCATTTTAACTAATTTATGAGCATACTCTTGATAAATATGTAATCTTTCGCTTTGAATATAAGGGCCATAATTACCACCAGTAAAAGGTCCCTCATCAGGGATTAGACCACACAAATTGCAAGTATTATAAATAAACTCTATAGCGCCTTCTACATATCTCTCTTGATCTGTATCTTCAATTCTTAAAATAAACTTCCCATTATAACGTTTGGCCACTAAATATGCAAAAATGGCACTTCTTAAATTACCGACGTGCATAAAACCAGTAGGGCTGGGCGCAAACCGAGTTCGAACCTTTTTCATTTTATCACCCTTTTCTTCCTTTATCTTATCATATATTAACAGCCTAATTAAAGAAAAAAGCATTTTTATGCTTCCGTTCTTAGTCTGGTTTACGATACCACGGTTTTTATGTTCTCATCCTTAGACACCATCTCATCTTTTATTAATTGATTAATAATAATGGTTTCTAGTCTCTCCCGTACTATTCGTTCTATCCGTCGCGCACCCATTGTTTCATAATCACTTTGTTCCTTTATTATATCGACCAGTTTCTGATTAATTCTAATATTAATACCTTTATTTTTTATTTTGTTCTTTATCAACTTTATTTTTGACCTTATTATTTCGTTAATATTGTGCTCATTCAGAAGATTAAAAATAATAATATTATCAATTCTATTAATAAACTCTGGCCCAAATTGTTCTTGTAAAGCCGTTTTTATATTCTCCTTCTGCTTATTAAATCCTACTTGTTTCTCTTTAAAACCGATATTAGAAGTAAATATAATAACATTATTATCAAAGCGAACAAGGGTTCCTTTACTATCTTTAATCTTTCCATCTTCTAATATTTGTAAAAACAGGTTGGTAACACTATGGTGGGCCTTTTCAACCTCATCAACAATAATTAAAGCATGTGGTTTGTTTTTTATTTCTTCTAGGATGTTTTTATTATCCATATACCCTATATATCCGGGAGGTGCCCCAATTATCTTACTCGCTGAATACGCTTCTTTATATTCGCTCATATCCAATTTTATAATATTGTTATTCCCTACTATAAACTCCCCAAAAAGAGTTGCTAATTTAGTTTTACCCACTCCGGTTCCACCGACAAAAAATAACGAATATGGTCTAGTTTCTTCTTTTAAACCTAATTTTATGCGACGATTAACTTTTAACAGTTGATCAATCGCGTCATCTTGCCCAATAATCTCCTTTTTTAAATTTTGTTTAAGTTTATTACATTTAATCGCACTGTTTTTTTCTAATTCATAGATTGGAATCTTTGTTTTAACCTCTACCACCTTAATTATATCTTCTTTTTTAACTTTATTAATTTGTTTTTTATTGAAGCGATTTATTTCAATTTTATTTACCCTCTCCATCAATCTTTTTTCTTCCTCCCTTAATGCCGAGGCACGATTAAAATCCTGAACAATAATGGCTTTATTTTTTTCCTTAATTATTTTCCCCGCTTCTTCCTTTAACTTAGTTAAACGGCGATCAAGCGTTGTTTCTTTCAATTTAACCTTGGCACAGACTTCATCTAATAAATCAATTGTCTTGTCAGGTTCCTTGCGATCATATATATATTTACTAGAAAAATATATCATTTCATCGACCATTTTTTCCTCAATAAATACATTATGAAAAGATTCATAAATTGGTTTTAGTTTCAATAAGATATCCCTTAGCTTCTTTTTATCTGGTTCATCAACAATAACTTTTTGAAACCTCCTTTCTAACGCTGCATCATTTTCAATATATTTCTTGTATTCATCAAGGGTGGTAGCCCCAATACAACGCATTTTATTTCGCGCTAGTGCTGGTTTAAACATATTAGAAGCATCGATGGCCCCCTCAGCGCCCCCAGCCCCTACTATTGTATGAATCTCATCGATAAACAAAATAATATCATCGCTAGTTTCTAATTCTTTAATAATTCTCTTTACCCGCTCCTCAAATTCGCCACGATATTTAGTCCCAGCCACTAATGCTGGCAAATCTAAATAAATAATTTTTTTGTTTTTTAATGTGCTCGGAACTGTGTTATTAACAATTCTTGTCCCTAGTTCCTCAACCAAGGCGGTTTTCCCAACCCCCGCCCCGCCAATTAAAAGAGGGTTGTTTTTAGTTCGGCGGCAAAGTATCTCAATTATTCTTTCTATTTCCTCATCTCTTCCTATTACGGGATCAACTTTCCCTTCACGGCAGGTTTTTGTTAAGTCAATACCATATTCATATAATAGTAAGGACTCTTCTGGTGTTAACCTTATATTAGGGCGCGTTTTATTGGCAACCTCCTTATATATCGCTTCCACATCTAAGTTCATCCCTAGAAATATACGAATGGCGACCCCTTCGCCTTCCTCCAATAAACCAAGAAAAAGATGTTCAATAGTTACCTCTCTATTATTGCTTTCTTTACTATATACAATGGCATTTTCAATCACCCTCTTTAATAGAGGCGTATATAAAAACCATTTACTCTCTTCTTTCCCAAGGCCCACTCGGTTAATCAATTGTGTTTTAAAGGCTTTATAGTCAATACCATATTCCTTTAGTTTTTGTGTAACCATATTATCACGATTTTTCAATATAGCTAACATTAAATGTTCACTACCAACATAAGGGTGTTTTAATACTAACATTTCTTTTTTGGCGGTTATCAAGGTCTTCTGTGTTTCTTCATTAAATTTTCCAAACATTTTTTCACCCTTTCTAATAATATTGTATGCATTCCTGCTTATTTTTATCGGCAATTAAAACAAAAAAAACTGACAAAGTCAGTTTTTAATTTGTTTTGGTTAGATTAAATGAATTTTACAAAAAAGTAAGCACAGTAGCGGTTACCACCACAAAAGCTAATAAATAAAGGCAAAACCTATAGATGTATCCTAACCACTTTATGTATGGGACCTTTAAATATTCTAAACCAATTATTAATAATACACTAGTTGGGGCCACCAACATGGTTAACCCACAAACCGATTGAAAGATAAACCCCACCACCGGCAAAATATTGGCTTCCGTTACTAAATCTTTAATGACGGTTAAGTTACTGTACGCTGAATATGTTATATCAACAAATAACGGGGCACTAATTAAAGTTGTTAAGGTCATAATTACCACATTAAATTTGGGTGTAAGGCCAAACATCCCTTTAATAATCGTTACATGGAAAGGATGATATGTAGCGATAAATAAAACCACATAGATTAAAATAACCATCACGGCTAATGATAAGAGCGTTTTGCTACCTTTAATAAAAGCCTCAATAAAATCATCAAACTTTAGTTTATAAATTAAAGCTATTATTGTTGTGGCTAACAGGATTAAAATAATATAATCCTTTACTGTCCAATAACCAAAAGGCGCGATTTGACCAAGTACTTTACTAAATACAGCCACCTTAAAGATTTTAAATTCCATTATTGACTGGTAAATATTTTCAAACCAAGCTATACCAAACGCTTGTTGCCACGCCAAAGAACCAATAATCATTAATAATAATACTAAATCAATTATAATTACTATTGGCCAAATGGATTTTTTAGTACCTTCATTACCAAAGTATAAAGGGTCAATAAATATATTTTCTTTTTTTCGTCTACCGCGACCACTTTTTCTTACTCTCTTTAACACATATAAAATTAATAACGTTAAAGCAACTAGCAAAAGAAACAAACGGCTAATTAAACCAGCTTTAAAATCAATTGCTAACGCTTCACTAATAACGCCAATGACATCATTAGCATAGGTAGAACCCATTACCCCCACCAGAATACTACCAAAAGGAACCGCTAACGCCGTTAAGCGATCATAACCTAATAATAATATTACGGTAATTATAAATGGGATAAGAAAAAATAATGGCAAGGACACGCCAGCGAAAGAACTAATTACAGCTAACATTACCATAATATAAATTAAAAAGTAATGTTCCTTACCCTTAAACTTTTTTACAATTTGGGTTACTAGTTCTTGATATGCACCGGTATAATTCAAAACCCCATAAAAGCCACCTACTACCAAGATAAAAACAGCCAGATGCCCAAAATAGGCAAAAGATCTGATAAAGTAGTCGGGGAGATCCCATAACCCTACAACCATTCTTGCTTTTTCGACCGTTTCATAACCTATATTAGTAGCCGGGATTAAATAGGTTAAGACTACAAAAACGGCTATGGTCGTTAAGATTGTTTTTAATAATTTATATCTTTTCATCATTTACCTCCTCTATGATAAATTATATCATAATAATTCTAAAAACAATATCTTTTTCCACTAAATCCTAATCAGTTTTATCCTCTGGTTTTAAGAGCGGGAAAAGTACGCAGTCTTTAATATTATCAGAATTAGTTAGAATTTGAATGATACGATCAATGCCCATCCCCCAACCTGAAATTGGTGGCATTCCATATTCCATCGCATTAATATAATCGTTATCCATTACCATGGCTTCTTCGTCGCCCTCTTTATTTAACTGAGCCTGAGCCTCAAGCCTTTTTCGTTGTTCAATTGGATCAACCAGCTCCGAATAGGCATTAACTATTTCCGCCCCGTTAATAATTAATTGAAAGCGGTCAGTGACGCTTGGGTTATTATCATTAGCTCTTGCTAGAGGCGATACTTCAGTTGGATGTTCCGTTAAAAAGGTAGGATTAATTATTTTTGGTCGCGCCACCTTTTTATAAAGTAAATCAACTAAGTTACCAAAACCTAATACATCTATTGGCGTTTCTGATTCTAACTCTATCTTCGCTTGTTTAATTTTAGTTAAGAGTTTTTCGCGCGTATTATATTCGTCAATATCTATATTGGCATACTTTAATATCAACCCTCTAAAGGTAACAATAGGCCATTCGCCTAAAAGGTCTATTTGGCGGTCTTTTATATCAATTGTTGTACTCCCAAAAACCTTATTTATAACGGCCGTTAACATTTCTTGCATTAATTTCATATTATCCTTATAGTTTAAATAAGCGCCGTATCCTTCTACCATGGTAAAGTCCTGTAAATGGTTAGGCCCGATACCCTCGTTTCGAAAACATCTCGCTACCTCAAACACCTTGTTAAAACCACCAACAACGGCTCTTTTAAGATATGTTTCTGGAGCAATTCTTAAATAAAGTTCCATTTTTAAGGTGTTATGATAGGTCTTAAAAGGTCTCGCTAAAGCCCCAGAATGAATATTATTTAGAACGGGGGTTTCTATTTCAATATAACCAAGATCTTCTAAATATCTTCTTAGTTGTTTAATAAATTCAAACTTTAAAAGAAAGTTGCGCCGCGAATCTTCATTAACAATTAAATCAACATAACGATAACGGCCCCGCAATTCCGCATCTGCCAAACCATGAAACTTTTCGGGGAGTGGTTTTAACGCTTTTCCTAAGAAAACAAAATCATCAGCGCGAATGGTTTTTTCACCAGTTTTAGTAGTAAACGTCTCTCCTTCAACACCCATAAAATCACCTATATCAAAATAGGATTTAAAAAAAGTATGTTTATCCTCTCCCACAACATCGCTTTTTATTAACACCTGTAGGTCCGCTTTAACATCGCGAATCACAATAAAAGTAAGTTTCCCCATTTTCCTTAATAACACAATTCTGCCGGCAACCCTAATTCCCTTCTCACCATCACCAAGCTCCCTCGCTTGAAATAATTCATGAGTTATCTCATAACGTTCCGGATAGGGATTTATCTTTTCTCTTAATTTAGATAGTTTTTCCCGTCTTACTATCTCCTGTTCCGTTAAACTCATCTTATGTTTACCTCCTTATCAATAACCACTTTTGTCCCGGCAAAAACATCGTGCAAACCGCAGCCATCTTCTCTATATAGTATCATAAAAGCAGATATAATAACAATCAATATTTGTAGCATCTCCGCCATAACAAAAACATAAAAATAAAATGTTTTGCTCCCTAAGAAAAAACTAGTCAGGGTAATTATCGACATTAATAAGCCGTTAATGATTAAACTGCGCTTAGCTAAATCGTTAGTTGATAATGACGTTGTTTTAATTTTATTGCCATCTTTTTTGATTATCCTAATTCTCATTATCCTCTTACCAAGAGTCTGTCCCCCATTATAAAACTGATATACAACAAAATATAATACATAAATAGTAAAAGTTATTATATCTAAACCAATTCGTTTTGTGGCTGTCTTATGAGTAAGATCAACCGCACGGTTAATATATACCTCGGTAGTTATTTGATTAGATATTAAACGCTCCGCAAGAGTCATTAATTCATCGTTGGCATTTTCAGTTTTAACTGAGGGGAATAACAAAGACATTAAAATTCCCACTATAAAACTAACCAGAACAATATCGATTACATAAGCAAATAATCGTTGGAAAAACATTGCTTTCACTTAATCACCTCATATTTTTTGTTTACCAGATAAAGAATTTATTTATTAAGTTCTTCAATTAACTCTGCCTTATTCATTTTTGAGTAGCCTTTAATTCCTTTTTCTTTAGCCATCAATTTTAATTCATTAATATTATAATCCTCTAAATTAAAGTCATTTGGCATGTGACCGTGTTTAACTAAATACTCAATTTGTTCCTGAGTTAAGGTTTCATATTCAAATAAGTTATCCGCAATTAATTTTAATAATTCTTTATGTTCCTTCATAATCTTCTTTGCCTTTTCATAGCAAGCTCCCATTATTTTTCTTATCTCCTGGTCAATTTCAAGCGCCACTTGGTCAGAAAAGTTACGGCTTTTATTATAATCCCTTCCTAGAAAGACACCTTCCTCCTGTTGTTCTAATTGCATTGGACCTAAATCACTCATTCCGTATTCGGTTACCATACTTCTCGCAATTTTAGTAGCTTTCGCAAAATCATCATGAGCCCCCGTTGTTATTTCGTTAAAAATTAATTCTTCCGCTACTCGTCCACCTAAAAGCCCAGTAATTTTCTCTAATAGCTCTGATTTTGTAGCGGTTATTTTTTCCTCCTTAGGAATCATCATGGCGTATCCGCCCGCGACCCCCCGTGGAATTATTGTTACTTTCTGAACTATATTAGCGTCACTTAATTTTAAACCAATTACCACATGGCCCGCTTCGTGGTAAGATACTAATCTTTTTTCTTTTTCTATATATTTTTTAGACTTTTTGGCGGGTCCTAATAAAACCCTGTCAGTGGCCTCATCGATTTCGGCCATTGTAATAAATTCTTTGTTGCGTCTAACGGCCAGTAAGGCGGCTTCGTTTAATAAGTTTTCTAAATCAGCGCCACTAAACCCTGGTGTCCTCTTGGCAATGTTTTCTAGTTTAATTCCTTTTTTCATCACCTTATTACGGGCATGAACGGCCAATATTTCCTCTCTCGCCTTCACATCTGGCAAACTAACCGTAACTTGGCGATCAAAACGCCCAGGTCTTAATAAGGCCGGGTCTAAAACATCCGGTCTATTCGTTGCCGCAATAATAATAATACCTTCGTTAACCCCAAAACCATCCATCTCTGTTAGTAATTGATTTAGGGTTTGTTCACGTTCGTCATGGCCACCACCAAGACCAGTGCCTCTTTGTCTACCCACCGCATCTATCTCATCAATAAAAATTAAACATGGGGCGGTATTTTTAGCCTGTCTAAACATGTCTCTGACGCGGCTCGCGCCAACCCCAACAAACAATTCCACAAAATCAGACCC
>JAQVDA010000021.1 GCA_028698535.1 Bacilli bacterium | reverse complement strand
CTTTCATAAGATTCACCTCTGGCTTTATTAATAATATTTAAAACATTAGGAATAGCAATTAATAAAACAATTCCTAATACAACAATAACCGCCAATAATTCTACTAGGGTAAAGCCTTTGTTTTGATACATTACAACCACTACTTTCCTTTATATTACTTATAGTATACCATAGGTTTGTTCCTTTTTCTATCCTTTTAATGGTTTTTGGCATAATATGTCAATAGTTATTATTTATGATAAAACATTATTTAAATAATTAGAAAATATTTTAGGTTGTATTTTTTTCTTATACTTATTAAGCGTCTATTACTATTCAAGCGGGCAAGATAACTCATTACCTTTTGCATATTCATAAGAATATTTCCCACTGCTAAGATTAGTAATAACAACACAATCATTAGCAATAGATTCCCCCGTCACTAAATCACTTATATCCGTTTTTAAGAAGCCTTTTTCTATTAATTCGCTTATTCTTATAGCTTCATAATCATTTTCTGGTGGTAATATTGGTGGGTACTCAGCCGCATAATTTCGCATAGCACTTATTATTAAAGATATTTGTCTCTTATTGGCATCCTCTTTTGCTTTAGTAATAATATTTAAAACATTAGGGACGGCTATTAATAAGATAATGCCTAATACGACAATAACCGCTAGTAACTCTACTAAAGTAAAGCCTCTATTTTGTGTCATATTAACAACCCTACTTCCTTTTTATATTACTTATAGTTTATCACGGAAGTAGTGGTTTTGATATGTTTTTTGGCATTTTTTGTAAATTTGTGTTAAATCATTATTAGAATAATAGTTATTTTTTTACATCAATTATTAAGTTTTGACCAGTCATTTCCTTGGGGATTGGTTCTTTCATGATACTTAGTATAGTTGGCGCAATATCACCTAATTTTCCATTTCTTACTTTAAATTTAGTATTACAAATTATAAAAGGGACCTTATTATTTGTATGAGCCGTTATTACTTGATTATGAGAATCTAATAAACATTCGGCATTGCCATGGTCAGCCGTGACAATTAACAAGCCGTTTGATTCTTTAATTTTATGATAAATTCTCTCTAAGCATTTATCAACCGTTTCTAACGCGAGTATAGTCGCTTTTAAATTACCAGTATGCCCTACCATATCGGGGTTAGCATAATTAACAATAATAACATCATATTTATTCTGATTTAATTGATTTAATAATTCCTTTGTTATCTCCTTAGCGCTCATCTCTGGTTTTAAATCATAGGTATCAACTAGTGGTGACTTAATTAATATTTGTTCACAACCTTTTAGTTTTAGCTTTTCTAACCCATCAAAAAAATAAGTAACATGGGCATATTTCTCCGTTTCCGCAATTCTTAGTTGTTTATAACCTAAGTTGGCGATGTATTCGCCAAACTTGTTTTTTAACTTAGTTGGTTTAAAAATAGCTTTTATATTTGGTAATTGGTTAATTGTCATTAAAGAGATAATTTTTAAATTCTTTAATTTCTTCGTTTTAAAAGAGGTAAATTCTTCACCATTAATCGCCTTTAATAATTGCGCACTGCGGTCAGTACGAAAATTAGCCATTATTAAACCATCATTGTCTTCTATTAAACCATTATTATCTAAAATAGCGGGAATGACAAACTCATCATAAATGCCTCTATTATAATTACTAGCAATAACCTCTTTAGTAGTTAAAGCGGATTCCCCCTTACCCCAAATTAAAGCATCATAAACTCTTTTCGTTCTCTCCCACTTACGGTCGCGGTCCATGGCATAATACCTTCCCGAAATAGTAGCGATATTCCCTATTTTTGTTTTTTTTAATTTCGCCTCTAGTTGTTTAAGAAAGACCGCCGCTATCTTAGGGCGCGTATCTCTGCCGTCTAAAAAAGGATGAATATATAGTTTTGATATACCTTGTTTTTTAACACTATCTATTAACCCTAATATTTGGTTAATGTGCGAGTGAACGCCGCCATCACTTAGTAGGCCTAAAATATGTAGTTTTGAGTTATGTGATTTAACATGTTCACAAACACTAATAAAATCTTGATTATTACTTATTTGTTGGCTTTTTAGCGTCTCATTAATAATCTGTAGCGGTTGTTCAACTACCCGTCCCGCGCCAATATTAATGTGCCCCACCTCACTATTACCAACTTGGTCAGCGGGTAATCCGACGGCTTCGCCACTAGCCGTTAGAAAACTACGCGGATAAGTCTTCCATAAATAATTAAAAACCGGCATGTTAGCTTGCCTAACGGCGTTGCCATGGTTTGCCTTTCTCATGCCCAAACCATCTAAAATAACTAATACTATTGGTTTCATCTGCCACCTCTATCTAACACCATTTTAACAAATATCAAAAAAAAACACTACTTTATTTTAATCGTAGTGTCAATTTATCTAACTTCCATTTTATGAAACTCTAAGCGCAATTTATCGGCTACCGTCACCACAAATTCCGAATTAGTTGGTTTAGCCTTATCAATATCCACGCTGTGACCGAAGATATCCTCCATTAACTGCCAATTACCTCTATTCCAACTAACCTCAATTGCATGACGAATCGCCCGTTCTACCCTAGAGACCGTGGTGTCAAACTTATACGCTATCTCTGGATATAATTCTTTGGTAATGCCGCCAATTAAATCAGGCTTGTTATATAATATAGTAATCCCTTCTCTAATATATTGATATCCTTTTATGTGGGAGGGGATACCAAGTTCATGAAGTATTTTGGTGATGGATATTTGTAAATTATTATGATAAAGGTCAATCGTTTTCCCTTTTCCTTTCTTTGAATCACAAACATCTAGTATTCTTCTTTCTAAATCAATTAATTCAAAAGGCTTTAAGATAAAATAATTTATGCCATAATCAGACACTGTCCTAATTATATCTTGAGCATTATATGATGTAATAACGATAACGTTCTTATTAATATGATTCTTTTTCATCTCATCAAGAACATATAAACCGTCCTTCTTTGGCATAATAAGATCAAGCAAGATAACATCATACTCATTTTCTTTCTCTTTAACAACCTTAAATCCTTCCTCACCATCATAGGCCTCTAATACTACATCAATTACTGCGTGACTACTAAAATACTCTTTAATCATGTTGATAAGATTAACATTATCGTCAATTACCAACACTTTTATATTTTTCATATTGGCTCCTTTCTGTTACTACTCACGCATTATCATTATACAACATAAAAAGGGCATTTATCTAGGCTTTATTTTTACTAATTTTGTCTGGTTTTGTCTAATCGCCTCCTATTTTGTCGCCTTAATTTAACGACCTAACTCCTCCTCTATTCTTATTAATTGATTATATTTAGCTATACGCTCGCCTCTAGATAAAGAGCCGGTTTTTATTTGCCCTATATTTAGGCCCACAGCTAGGTCGGCAATAAGGGTATCTTCGGTTTCTCCACTACGATGGGAAATAATTGTCTTATAGTCATGAGCTTTAGCCAACTCAATAGTGGCGAGCATCTCTGTATAGGTACCAATTTGATTCGGTTTTATTAAAATAGCGTTACATACATTATTCGTTATGCCTTTGTGTAATAAGTGCTTATTAGTAACAAAAAGATCATCGCCCACTAGCTGGATACGATTAACTAATCTAGTCGTTAACATTTTAAAGCCGTCCCAATCGTCCTCATCAAGCCCGTCCTCAATCGAAACAATCGGGTAATCATTAATTAATTCTTCGTAAAAAGTAATTAATTCTTCACTAGATAGTTCTTTATTCTCCTTTTTTAAAACGTAGCAGCTCCGTTCCTTGTTAAAAAACGCACTAGCGGCAACATCCAAGGCAATCGCAATATCCTCTTTCGGTTTATAGCCTGATTGATTAATAGCCATTACCAGTAAATCTAAAGCTTCTTTATTACTGCTTAAGTTAGGAGCAAAGCCGCCCTCATCACCAACCGCTGTCGAATATTTGTTTTCATTAAGAAGTTGTTTTAAATGATGAAAGACTTCCGCTCCCATCCGTACTTTCTCTTTAAAACTCCCCCGTTGCGGAACAATCATAAATTCTTGAAAATCAAGGCCATTATCCGCATGGCTACCCCCGTTAATAACGTTCATCATCGGAATTGGTAAGTCGCGGCCAGGCCCAACATATTGATATAATGGTTGATTATGATACTTTGCCGCTCCTTTTAGGACCGCTAAAGATACGGCTAAGATAGCATTTGCCCCCAGTTTGCTTTTATTAGGGGTACCATCTAAAGCAATTAACAACTGATCTATTTTTTTCTGTTCCCTAATATCAAAACCTATTAACTTAGGCTTAATGATGCCCAAGACATTACTAACCGCCTTTAAAACCCCTTCCCCTAGATAGCGATAATCATTATCCCTTAGTTCTAGAGCTTCATTACTTCCGGTTGAAGCTCCTGATGGAATACTGGCTCGCCCTACATAGTTACTCCTGGTAATGATATCTACTTCAATCGTGGGCACCCCGCGGGAATCTAATATTTCCCGGGCTTTAATATCGGTTATTATCGGCATTAATCATTCCTCCTTTATTTCCTTGACATATTCTTTAAACTTTTGTCCTCGTTCCGCCATGTTTTTAAACTGATCCAATGAGGCACTCGCGGGACTTAATAATATAATATCACCTTCTTTGCCTTGTTGAATACCTATTTTAAGTGCGTCTTTTAAAGTTGACACTATCTTACTGGGCCATTTAATTTTTCCCGCATACTCTTTAATCCGGCCCTTACAAGCTCCGTATCCTATTAATAATTTAACATTATTCAAATATGGTGTCAAATCATAAAAATTCTGGCCACGGTCTAACCCGCCTAACAATAAAATAATAGGTTTATTAAACAACTTTAAAGCGGTTTGCGTTGATTTAATGTTAGTGGCTTTGGAATCGTTATATATTTCAATCCCTTTTATCACATCAACATATTCTACCCGGTGTTCAATACCCTTAAACTCTTTTAACACCTGCCTAATAGCAGCGTTTTTAATCTTTAACTCTTTTACAACTAATATCGCCGCCATAACATTTTCATAATTATGAATACCGCTTATTTTAATATCACTAACCGTAATAACTGGGTTTTGGCGATAATATATGATGCCATCGGCTAGATAACAGTCAGCCTTTCTTTGTGAGGAAAAATATTTTTTCATTGACTGTATCTTTATTGCATTATTAACAACATTTATATCATCACCATTTAAGATGGCGACTTCTTGATACGCATGTTTATTAAAGACGCCTAATTTCCCTTTTATATAATCGTGATAGTCACTAATAAAATCAAGGTGCGCTTCTGATAAGTTAGTTAAAACACTAAGATTAGTTTTAAAACTACTTATATTTAATAATTGCTGGATTGATAACTCTATAATTACAATATCACCTTTTTTTATCTTCCGAATAAAATCACATAACGGGGTACCAATGTTACCCGTTAAATGAACTGGTAAATTGGCTTTTTTTAATATTTTATATATTAAAGTAGCCGTGGTCGTCTTACCATTAGTTCCCGTAATCCCAATTATAAATATATCCTTCGGTAAAAAGTGATACGCCACTTCAATTTCATTAATAACGGGGATTTTAAATTGATAAGCTTTTTGGATATATTTATGATTAAGGGGGATGCCAGGATTTTTAATTAAATAATCATAGGTTTGATCAAATAATTTATCAGGATGAGCTCCTAGCACCACCTTAACACCTAAGGTCTTTAACTTTTCTATCTGTTTTGGGGGTTGGTTCTTATTACTGTCATTTACAATAACCTGATTTGTTCTAGCCAATACCTTGGCGGCCGCATAGCCACTTTTTGCCATCCCTAAAATTAAAATTTTTTTATTGGTAAGTTCCATCAATAACTCTCCTTTATAAATTATAAGCTTGTTTTAGTAAAATGATAATAAAATTAATCTTGTTTGTTAAAAATTGTCAACTATATAAATAAAAACATAAAAAACTTGCCGATAATAATTAAAAAGATTATGATAATAATAAGACATAACAAAAAGGAGTGTTGTTAGTGCCTTATAATACGAGCTTTTTAAAAAGATTAATGTTTGCTTGTCTAGTCTTAACCATTTGTTATCTTTTCATCCTTCCTCCATTAATCGCTAAGATGACGGGACAATATCCGGTTTTTTCAATATCAGAAAGAGAAGTTATGGCTTTAGCGGGTAAAAACTTCTTTGAAGATAAACAAATCGAATTAGCCTTTCAAAAGATTAAAAGCGTCGATAATACCCAGCCCAATATGGTTACTATCAAGGAGTTAATCGACCGTGGTTATCTTAAGAACCATCAAGTTGTTAATCAAAAGGCTTGCCGCCTTAACATCTCATATGTTGAACAAATTGAAATAATGAATCAAAAATATAAATATTACCTATGTTTGTTTTGTAATAACTATCTGGAACAATTAACTTTATCCGAGTAAAAAATAATAATAAAGCAAACTAGGACGATTTGCTTTTTTTATTATTTAAAATTATTTATGATATAATATAATAATTCAAATTGATAAGAGGAGCAATATAATGAAAATAATTACTTTAACTAAACAACAATTTGATGCCTTCTCTAGTACCCATCGCTATCGCAGCTTCTATCAAAGTTCGTTATATGGCGAGCTAATGATGCGACACGGTTTTAATATTCATTATGTCGGGCTTGTTGATAATAACCATAATCTTATTTCGGCCTCCTTAATATTATATAAAAAAATATTTAATATCTTTAAATATGCTTATGCACCGAGAGGTTTTCTTATCGAATATGAGGATAAAGCTTTATTAAAATTATTTACCAGTAAATTGAAAAGGCTGTTACTAAAACAAAACTTTCTTTTTATTAAGATCGATCCTTATGTAGTAAGAGATAGTAATATTTTATTAAATTTAAAATCAGCTGGTTATATTAAACAACAAACCCTAGATGACTTTAAACTATTAAAACCAACAAATTTTGCTCTTTTAAAATTAAATACCAATACAAAGACAACCTTCTTTTCCTTTAAGAAGGATATCAGGCGAAAGATTAAATCAGCGCTTAAAAAGGGAATTACCATTCATAAAGGAAATGCTAACGATATCGAAACTATTTACAATTTTGCCCCAAAAGTAATTAAAAAGAAACAATCATTAACTTACTTTAATAATTATTACCAAGTTTTTAAGAGTCAAAATAAAGCGGAAGTATATTATGCGAAACTTAATCCTAGCGCTTTGCTCACAGTCGCTAAAAATAAATATCAAGAAGAAAACAAAATTAATATAAACTTAGTTAAACGTCTTCAACAAGATAAAAAAAACAATGATATCTTAAATAAAAAAATAGCTTCGGATAATTTATTAAATCTTTACAAACGCCATTTAATAGAAGCTAGTAAATTATTTAATCATTATCCACATGGGTTAATTATCGGCGGTTGTTTTATTATTATTTACGATAACCAGGTTAATGTTATTTTAAGTAGTTATCACCCTAAGTATAAACGTTTTAATCCCATCCCTTTATTATATTGGGCCTTAATTACTAATGCTTATAAAAAACACTATCACGCTATAAATTTAAATGGCTTAAGCAGCCATTCAAATGGTGATGATCCTTATCAAAGATACTCACAATTTAAATTAAAGTTTGGCAGTACTAAAACAGAGTTAATTGGGGAGTTTGATTTGCCGATTAACTTACCGTTATATCATTTTATTCAAAAATCAAAGCTTATTACTAACTATATTACCAAGATTATTAAAAAAAATTAATATTATTTACCACTTATATTTTGCCATAAAAAAAAGACTGTTTTTCAGTCTTTCTTTATTATTGAATAATCTTACTAACGACTCCAGCACCAACGGTTCTGCCACCTTCACGGATTGAGAACTTAGTACCTTCTTCAATCGCAATCGGATTTAATAGTTCAACCGTTATGGAAACATCATCTCCAGGCATAACCATTTCAACCCCTTGCGGTAATTCAACAACGCCAGTTACGTCAGTTGTTCTAAAATAGAATTGTGGACGATAATTGGTAAAGAATGGGGTATGACGTCCTCCCTCTTCCTTGCTTAAAACATAAACCTTAGCCTCAAACTTTTTATGAGGGGTAACTGAACCAGGTTTACATAGGATTTGACCTCTTTCCACTTCTTCACGAGCAATACCACGTAATAAAACCCCGGCATTATCTCCGGCCTCAGCATAGTCTAATTGTTTCCTAAACATTTCAATTCCAGTTACCACGGCTTTTTTAGTTGGTCTTAAACCGACAATCTCTATTTCATCATTCAATTTTAGTTGACCACGTTCAACACGACCAGTAACAACTGTACCACGACCAGTAATAGTAAATACATCTTCAATTGACATTAAGAACGGTTTTGAAGTATCACGTTCTGGAGTTGGGATGTAATCATCAATTGCGTTCATTAACTCTTCAATGCGTTTTTCGGCTTCTGGGTCGCCTTCAAGCGCTTTTAAAGCCGAACCACGAATGATTGGTGTATTATCACCATCAAATCCATACTCAGTTAATAACTCGCGGATTTCCATCTCAACTAATTCTAATAATTCTGTGTCTGTCACCATATCACATTTATTAATGAAGACAACCATCTTAGGAACACCAACTTGACGTGATAATAAAATGTGTTCACGCGTTTGAGCCATTGCCCCATCTGTTGCCGCAATTACTAAAATAGCTCCATCCATTTGCGCTGCGCCAGTAATCATATTTTTAATATAATCGGCGTGACCAGGACAGTCAACGTGCGCATAATGGCGTTTTTCTGTTTCATATTCAACATGAGCAGTATTAATTGTAATACCTCGCGTTTTTTCTTCTGGCGCTCTATCAATTTGATCATACGCCTGAACTTCCGCCATTCCTTTCCCCGCTAATACTTTTGTAATAGCTGCTGTTAAAGTTGTTTTACCATGGTCGACGTGTCCAATTGTACCGATATTAATATGCGGTTTTGAACGGTCGAATTTTTCCTTTGCCATTTTATTCCTCCTTATAAATATATATTTTACCTAACACTTGTGGCTTTTTCAAGTGTTTTTAACAATTATTGACCACCATTTTTCTTAATGATGTCTTCAGCAATGCTTTTAGGCACTTCTTCATAATGATCAAAAAACATTGTGAAGGTCCCGCGTCCTTGAGTATTAGAACGCAAACTGGTTGCATAACCAAACATTTCTGATAGAGGTACTAACGCTGATAATAAGATAGCGTTACCTCTTGTATCTTGCCCTAATAGGCGACCTCTCCGAGCTGTAATATCACCCATTACATTACCAAGGTATTCCTCAGGGACGACCACATCAACCGCCATGATTGGCTCTAGTAAGGCTGGTTTACATTTAGTTTTTGTCTCTCTTAACGCTAAACTAGCGGCAATCTTAAAGGCCATCTCACTAGAATCAACATCATGATATGAACCATCATATAAGGTCGCTTTAACATCAATCATCGGATAGCCAGCTAAAACACCGGTTTGCAAGGCTTCCTTTAACCCTTTATCAACAACAGGAATATATTCCCTTGGCACTACTCCACCCACAACCTTATCAACAAATTCATAGCCTTTATCTTTGTTCGGTTCAAACTTAATCCAAACATGACCATATTGTCCTCGACCACCAGATTGTTTAATGTATTTACCCTCACATTCACCAGCAACGGTAATTGTTTCGCGATACGCAACTTGTGGTTTCCCCACTGAGGCCTCAACATTAAATTCCCGACGCATCCTTTCCACCAGGACTTCTAAATGTAATTCTCCCATCCCGGCAATAACTGTTTGCCCAGTTTCGGCATCAGTTTCTGCCCTAAAGGTCGGATCTTCTTCGGCTAACTTTGATAACGCGATACTCATTTTATCCTGATCCGCTTTTGATTTAGGTTCAATCGCAACTGAGATAACCGGTTCAGGGAAAACCATTGACTCTAAAATAATTTGTTTTTTATCATCACACAAAGTATCACCAGTAGTAGTATTTTTAAGGCCTACAGCCGCAATAATATCACCAGCGTATGCCTCTGACACCTCTTTGCGAT
>JAQVDA010000020.1 GCA_028698535.1 Bacilli bacterium | reverse complement strand
TTTAATTCAGTCATAGTAAATTCAAATCCTTTCATTTTATTACCTCCTTTTGAGGTAATATTATATCCTTTGGTTATGACATAATCAAAAGATAATTACACTATGACATTATCACAAAATAATTACATAATTATCGGAAAAAAGTTTTAAAAAGTGTATATATATGATATAATTTTTTATAGTATAATAGGAGGTGGGTGTTAGATATGAACTTCGCGGTTTTACTACGTCCTTTTATTTATGTCTATTATTTTGTTTCATATTTAATAACCATCCCAGTTCTTATTATTAAATTTTTTGGTCGGGGTTTATTTTATTTAGTAAAGTTAATTATCAAGCAAACAAAACTATTAGTTAGTTTTCTTTTTAAGTCAATATCATTAATCTTTCTTTATTTTGGTGTTGGTTTAAAAACTTTATTAATCATTATTTATCAAGGATTTTATAAATTAATTTATTTAATTTTACTCTTTTTTAAATATATTATTGTGGGGATTTCCCATCTTATTAAAAAAATCTACCAATTTATTATTATAATTGTGATGAATTTTGTTCGTGGTTTGGTTTTTATAGGGCAACAAATATTTAATGGATTTAGACGTTTTCTTAACGGTATTAAAAACACTATCGTGAAAATAACTATTTTTATCAAAAAAAGACTTATCTTACCAATTTTAGCTTATCCCCGAAAATTAGTAGCGGGTCTTAAACAATATGTTATGATTAAAAGAGAAAACACTAAAATATGGTGGCGGGATGTTAAGAAATATTTTATTAGAAGATATAGTAATCTCACCATTGTTAAACAAATTCGTAACCGCCGAGATATTCACCGAAAGGTTCTGTTAGTTGACTTTTTAGAACAAGATGAAGAACGATCAGAAGCTAAAGTAACTTATAAGTATCTAATTAAAAATACCGAGGGGCGGATTATTAGTGGTTATTTTGATGCTTTCTCTAAAATGGATGTTCATTCTTATTTATTAACCGAAGGTGCCGAAGTTTATGAGATTAAAACTTCAAGGTGGATTCAATTATTTCATTCTGGAGCGGTTAAAAATTATCGCATTAAACTAAAAGATTTGACTTTTTTATTAACTCAGCTATCTACTTATTTAAAAGCGGGTATCCCTTTAGTTGATGCGGTTAAAATTCTATCTCGCCAAACTAAAAATCGTCGTCTTACTAAAGTCTTACAAGCGGTTGTTTATGAGTTAGTGATGGGGGATAGTTTTAGTGAAGCGCTAGAAAAACAAAGCGCGGCTTTTCCGCGCTTACTTATTAATATGATTAAAACGGCGGAAATGACCGGTAAGTTATCCGAGGTATTGGATGATATGGCTGAATATTATGATTCGGCTCAAAAAACGAGAAGTCAGATGGTATCAGCGATGTTATACCCAGCAGGGGTTTTAGTTATGGCGACAGGGGTTATTGTTTTTGTTATGATTTACATTGTGCCGCAGTTTGTTGACATGTTTAGGAATATGGAAGCTGATATTCCGGCAATTACTTTAATAGTTATCAATACTAGTGATTTTCTCCGTAAAAATATTTTCTATTTAATTGGGGGGCTTATTTTTGTGATTATTTTATTAAGATTACTATATAGAACTGTTCGTTTTTTCAGATATCTAGTACAATGGGTATTGATGAATTTACCGGTTATCGGTAAGATTATTATTTATAATGAGGTGACTATATTTACTAAAACTTTCGGTTCCTTATTAACTCATAATGTCTATATTACTGCCAGTATGGAAATTTTAAGTAAAATTACCGATAATGAAATTTATAAATTTATTATTGAAGATTCTATTACGAATGTAGCGCGCGGTGACGTTTTATCGGCGGCTTTTAAGGATAATTGGGCTTTTCCATCAGTCGCTTATGAAATGTTAGTTACCGGGGAGAGAACCGGGGAACTAGGGTCAATGATGAATCGGGTAGGTGATTACTACCAAGAACAACATCGTCTTGCGATTACCCAAGTGAAAAATTTTATTGAACCGGTGATGATTGTTATATTATCAATTATTGTTGGTATTATTTTATTATCAATTGTGGTTCCAATGTTTTCTATGTATGAGCAATTTTAAAAAAGGAGTTATCTATGACTATTTACTACAGCTTTATTTTCTTTCTCTTTGGTTTAATTTGTGGCTCATTTTTTAATGTTGTTGGCCTTAGATTACCAATGCATCAGTCTATTATTTTACCACCTTCGCATTGCCCATCTTGTCAAAAGAGACTAGGTTTTTGGGAATTAATTCCTCTTTTTTCTTTTCTTTTTCAACTTGGTAAGTGTACAAAGTGTAAGATGAAAATTTCTTTTTTGTATCCCGCCTTTGAGTTATTAACTGGCTTATTATTTATGTTTAGCTTTATGGTGTTTGGTTTAGGTTATGAACTAATAATCGCTTTAACCTTTATTTCTGGTTTAATTATTATTATCATTAGTGATTTAAAATACCTGATTATTCCTGATGAAATTATTCTTTTATCAGCTTTCCTTATTATTGTTGAAATTACTATTTTTAAGGGCTTATCCCAGGCCTTAATCGCGATACTTAATGGTGGTGCCTCTTTTGTTTTTATGTTTTTACTTAAGTCATTAGGTGACTATCTTTTTAAAAAAGAATCTCTTGGTGGTGGCGATGTTAAACTAATGTTTTTAATTGGTCTAGTCTTAGGTGTTGAATTAGCTATTTTTGTTACTATTATAAGTGCTTTTATCGCTCTACCTATTTCCCTTTTAATATTATATTATAAAAAGACCAATATCATTACCTTTGGTCCTTTTCTTAGCTCTACGGCCATTTTATTATATTTATTACAAATCAAAGCCCTAGACTTTTACCGGTTATTAATTAAATACTAAAGAGGATTTTATTAATCCTCTTTTTTATAGTAATAATTCCGGTATCTCCGTTTTTTCTTCGAAGGTTTCTTTATAATTTACCGAATCATCATAATTATTTGTTTTGTCACTTGTTTTTTTATCTGGTTGGTTACCAGATTTAACGCTATCTATAATCGCATTTCGAAGCGCATTATCTTTATCCTTTATATCAACCGCTCCTTCATCTTCAAATTCGATAATTTTTAGTATTTCCTCTAAGGTTGTTTCCCCAGCGATTACTTTTTCTAAACCATCTTGTAGTAGGGTAGTAACATCTGATTTATAAACCAATTCCCTTAAAATATCTTTGCGAACTCCATCGGCAATCGCATCTCTAATATTTTGGTTTATTTCTAGTACTTCATGAATCGCTACTCTCCCTTTATAACCGTTAGAACAAGCCCCACAACTACCGGCTGTTGGTATTTCATTAATATCAATCCCTAGTACCGTTTTAAAGATTGCTTTCTCATATTCATTAACGGCTCTTAACTTTTGACATTTAGAACATAATTTTCGGGCCAGTTTTTGAGAAACAATCCCAGTTAAAGCACTCGCTAATAAGTATCTCTCAACATTCATATCCAGTAACCGCTCAATGGTATTAAGTGAGTTATTAGTATGTAAGGTTGATAGTACTAAGTGACCGGTAATTGATGCTCGCACGGCTATTTTAGCTGTTTCAACGTCCCGAATTTCCCCAATCATAATAATATCGGGGTCTTGCCTTAAAATTGATCTTAAACAATTCGCAAAGGTTAAACCAATATCACTATTAACTTTGACTTGATTAATCCCATCAAGTTCCATTTCAATTGGATCTTCAACGGCGATTAGGTTACGATCCCGCGAATTTAACTTCTGTAAAATCGCATAAACGGTGGTTGACTTACCGGTACCAGTGGCCCCAGTAACCAAAATAATACCATTAGGAACTTTAATAATCTCTGATATTTTACGATAGTTTTTTTCACTAAAACCTAAATATTCAAGCCCTTTTAAACTCATCGTATAATCAAGAATCCGAATCACTATTTTTTCACCTAAATTAGTTGGTAAACTAGAAACCCGCAGGTCTAAGTTAGTATCTTTTAAATTCGTTTTTATAGAACCATCTTGGGGCAATCTACTTTCAGTAATATTCATGCCCGCAATAATTTTAACCCTGGTAATTAAATTTCTTTTTAAAGTGTTAGGAACAAAAGAATAGTCCATTAATTCCCCATCTATCCTAATACGTACTCTTAGGTGCTCATCATGAGGGTCAAAATGAACATCACTTGCGCCTCTTTTAACCGCATCAATTAATATTTCGTTAACAACTTCCACAATAGGAACTTTTTCATAATCGAATGTTCTAATCATACTATGACCCCTTTAAAAAAATTGACTAGTATTTATCATAATAATATTATATAATAATATCAAGATATTATCAACAATAGGAGTAAATTAAATGAAAAGAAGTAGTTCACAAGGTTTTATATTAACCGAAACCTTGGTTGTATCTGTGATACTAATGGTGGTCTTCTTATTTGTTTTTAGTCAATTCTTACTTATTTTTACTCAATATCGTGAATTTGAATCCTATAATAAAGTACCCCATGTTTATAATGCACGTAATATGGCTATTTTTCTAAAAGAGGATAACTATGATAATATAATTTCGTCTTTAAAAAATAATTATTATTTTGATTTTACTAGTTGTCCGAATCCTATTGAATTTACATCTTATTGCGAAGGTTTAATAAACGAAATGGATATTAAAACAGCCCTTTTAACACCTTATGATTTACAGGCGGTAATTAGTGATAATCCGAGTAACTTTTCCCACCGTTTAAAACAGTATCTAAAATACCTCCAAAAAAACAAGGATAATCCTGGTGAATATCGCGTTATTTTAGAGTTTAACGATGGTACTTTTTCTTCCTATACGATAGGAAGTGAATATGCTTACCCTACAAAACAACAATATCGTTATAGAAGAGGGTATGCGACTTTTAATGGAGTAACGGATTATATAATGCTTCCAAATGATTTAGGTTATAGGGAAAATATTTCTGTTTTTGCTTGGTTTAGACATAGTGGTAATCCCAAAGGCGATTATCATATTATTTTTGGTGGGCAAGAATTAGAACTTTCGATTCATTCAACTGGTTATCTAAGAACTGGTTTGTTTACTAATGCCCGTTTTGTATCTAATCATGGTGGTGGGTTAAACGATGGTAATTGGCACTACATTGGTTATATCTTTGATGGAACCACAAAAAAAAGCTATATTGATGGTAAATTTGTTGGTGATCAATCTGTTACAGGAGCTCTTACTTATTCCTTTGCTAATAGAACAATAGGACGATATGGAAGCAGTACCAATTATTATTTAAATGGAGACTTAAAAGAGATAAAAGTATATAATAGAGCCTTAAACCCAGTGGAAATAATTAATAATATGAATGGGTATAATATTACTCAAGAAGGATTACTAAGATATTATAAATTAAGTGAAGGAAAGGGAACCACTCTGAATGATTGTAGTGGTAATAATCATCATCTAACTAATGTGACTGGTTTTTCTTGGGCGACTGAGGATGTTTTCTCCGAGTGGATAGATGGTGAAGTACCAACTAGTATGTATCCCGTAATTGAAACTAGGACGCTCTATTACTATGAAGGTGAGTGGTATACCGAATTAGAATTAAAGTTTATTACAGAGGATTGGTCGGAGGATATAACAACAGGGCTTATAGGACATTGGAAGTTAGACGGTGATGCGAACGATAGTAGTGGTAATAATCGGCATTGCACAATAAATGGTTCTCCTTTTGTAACAACCGGTAAGATTGGTCAAAGCTTTGAATTTAGTAACAGCACCAATAAAATTGATTGTGGACATATATCCGCTAACATTGATTTAACTAAAGCGCTTACTATATCCTTTTGGGCATACATATTCAATTTTCCGTCAGTTAGATCAGGAGTGTTGCAAACATCATACGGATCTGAATTTGCAATAAATATTTCTTCCAGCGGTGGGTTACAGTGGTATCAAGGAGAACATGGCGGGCAAGCCCAACCATATGAAAGTATTTCTAGTAGTAAGCAGGTTTTTGAGGTTGGCGAATGGGTACATGTGGTATTAGTTAGAGATATAAAAAGTAAAACTAGAAAAATATATAAAAATGGAATTTTAGATATAAAATTAAGTTACACCTTAAATGTTGTGCCGGCTACTAGTAGTTATCCATTACTATTAGGGTATTCATATGTAGGAACCATGTCAGGTAAACTTGACGATGTTCGTATTTATAATCGCACTCTATCAGATAGTGAAATACAATATCTTTATTTACTAGAAAATTAATATATTAACTGATTTAATAAGGAGGAAATATGTTTAATAATAAAGGTTTCACAGTTTTTGAATTATTAATTGGGTTTGTTTTCTTGAGTATGATTAGTTATTTTCTAATGACGACCATTTTTAATGTTCGTGAACAACAACATCTTACTATAATCAAGGGGGAACTCACTAACCTTCAAGTTAATCTAACTAAAGATATTAATACTGACCTTACTAATTATATTGTTAGGGGAATTACTAATTGTCCTGATCAACAAAATTGTATTATAATTAATTATTCTAATCTTGGTTCTAAAATGTTAGAGGTTAATATTGATGAGAATATAATTACCTATGGTGATAATGAATATCATTTAGTTGAAGAAAGTTATATTACTAATTTTTCGATTGGGCAAGAATCATATCCAATAACAAATGTAGAACGTAAAAATTCTATTTTAAAAATGATTATTGCCATTGAACATATTGATATTCCCGGTGATTATGGGATTAATATTAATTATTTATATAATAATAATGAAGAAACATTTGCTGATTAAATGTTGGCGTTTGATGATATAAATTCTCACTGGGAAACTGATGGGAAAAATTATGTTATCACCCCTATAGACTGTATACTTTATACTTATTCAATTGTGATGTGTTTATATATTTTGGTTATGAAGGTGAGTTGTGGGATAACCGCTCTAAAATCAGTATAGAATATAAAACTTATCTATAATTTTTAAAAGTGTATGTTTAATAAATATAATTAATGTGTTAAAATATATATATGGGTAAACTAAGATTAGTTATCATATCTAATAAATTAAAATATTTTAGTTTTAGTCAATCCCTATTTTTAAATTATTATTTGGCATAATAATAATATAATAAATTGACTTATCATAAACAACAGGAGTGAAACACATGAAAATAAGCAACCAGAAAGGATTTATATTGACGGAAACCATGGTTGTATCAGTGATACTAATGGTGGCTTTTTTGTTTGTTTTTAGTCAATTTTTACTTATTTTTGCCCAATATCGTGAATTTGAATCTTATAGTAAGGTTTCTAATGTTTATAAGGCTCGTAATATGGCTACCTTTTTAGTAAAGGATAACTATGATGAAATAATGGCTACTTTAAATAATAATTCTTATTTTAATTTGACTACTTGTTCAGCCCCTATTGAATTTACCTCTTATTGTGAGGGCTTAATCGGAGAAATGGATATTAAAATGGCTATCTTAACGCCTTATGATTTACAAGCAGTAATTAATAATAATCCAAGTGACTTTTCACACCGTTTAAAACAGTATCTAAAATACTTACAAAAATCCAAGGATAATCCTGGTGAATACCGCATTATTTTAGAACTTAACGATGGTACTTTTTCTTCCTATACGATAGGAAGCGAATATGCTTATCCCACAAAACAACAATACCGTTATAAAAGGGGATATGCTACTTTTAATGGAGTAACGGATTATATAACGATTAATAAAACCATTCCCGCGACCATAACAATTGAAATGTGGGCCTTTGCGAATACTTGGGATCGTAAAATGTTATGGGCTTTAGAGACGGCAAAAAATCTTAATTTATATTTTTCCACTAATAGAATAATTTTAAATGTTGGGGATGGGGCCGTTAACTATTTTAGTGATAGGGGATATCCTTCAGTAAGACAATGGCATCATATTGCGGTTACTTTTGATGGTACTAATTCAAAATTATATATTAATGGTAAATATGAAGGAACGGCACCAACTTACTATAGTCCTGCTGGCTCTTCATTTAGACTGGCTCGTTGGTATTTAAACGATGGATATCATTTTGATGGTGGAATTAAAGAAGTTAAGGTGTGGTCAAAGGTATTAACCCCGGTAGAAATTAGTCATAGTATGTATAATACTAACAATATTAATAAGTCTGGAAATTTATTATATTACTATAAATTAAGTGAAGGAAAGGGAACCACTCTGAATGATTATAGTGATAATGATCAACATCTATCTAATGTGACTGGGTTTTCTTGGGCGACTGAGGATACTTTCTCCGAGTGGATAGATGGTGAAGCCCCAACTGGTATGTATCCCGTAATTGAAACGAGAACTCTTTATTACTATGGAGATGACTGGTATACTTTAGCCGATTTAAGAATGTTGGTTGAAGATTGGGATATTAATATAACTGATGGGTTAATAGGTCATTATAAGTTTGATGATTTTCAAGAACCAACCAAGAATGTTATTACTAATACTAATTTAGATACAGGGTGGACTAAAACCTATCAAACAAATATTGTTTATAATGAGATATTACCCCCTTTGGAAGTTCCTACTTCTCCAGTGGTTGGTTTTGATCGGGGGAATACAGCGGGTTATTGGTTTTCGTATGGTGATTATGCCCCGCAAGTAGCTGGTGAAACCTATACAGTATCTTTATATATAAAAACAAAGGATTCTAATTTTAGTATTAGATTCTATACGGCAGATAACGCGGAGGTAGGTAGGTATTGGAGTGAATATATTACCGTTCCTAATGATGGTAACTGGCATCGTATAGTTTGGCCAAGTTTTGTTAATCCTACTGATAGTCAATCAGATAGTTTATCTTTTAATTTTTCTTATGCGGGCGCCATTGGAGATCCTGGTACTAGAACTTGGTTTTGTGCCCCGCAAATGGAGGCCAAAACTTATGTGAGTCCTTTTGTTAATGGTACTCGCTCCGGAATTGTTAAGGATTATTCGTCAAAAGATAATAATGGGACCTTACAACCGGCGACTACTCCCAAATGGGTTAAAGACGGTAAGGTAGGCGAAGGAACTTATCAGTTTGGTATTAGTGGTTGGAAATATATTTTAACTAACGCATCACCAGTTGGTGGTACATTAACTCTTTGCGCTTGGGTTAATCCCACAAAGTATCCCTTCGAGAGAAGCACCATTTTACAAAGCACTAATCCGAATGGTTATTATTTGACTTTAGCTAATGATGGTTCCTTGCAGTCCCATTATTATGGGACTACTCCCGCTGGTTATCATTCTACTCGGGGTGGCGTTATTCCTTTAAATAAATGGACTTTTACTTGTACCTCTTGGGATGGAAATCATAACCGTTTATATATAAATGGCGAGTTACTGAAAACCGTTACCACAACTGGTGGTGGCGTTATTTCTGCTTCTTTAAATATTGGGGCGGAAAGTTTAGCGCGCCAGTTTTACGGCAAAATTGATGAGGTTCGTATTTATAACCGCGCTCTATCGGATAAAGAAGTACAGTATATTTATTTACTGGAAAATTAATATATTAACTTATTTCATGAGGAGGGCATATGTTTAATAATAAAGGTTTTACCGTTTTTGAATTATTAATTGGGTTTATTTTTTTAAGTATGATTAGTTATTTTCTAATGACGACTATTTTTAATGTTCGTGAACAACAACAGTTTACTATAATCAAGGGGGAACTCACTAACCTTCAAGTTAATCTAACTAAAGATATTAATGCTGATCTTACTAATAATATTGTTGAGGAGATTATAAATTGCCCAGATCAACAAAATTGCATTTTAATTAATTATTCTAATATTGGCTCTAAAAGATTAGAGGTTAATATTGATGATAATATAATTACCTACGGCGATAATGAATATCATTTAGTTGAAGAAAGTTATATTACCGACTTTGTTATAAAACAAGAGTCATATCCAACCACTGAGACAAATAGAGAAAATGCACTTTTTAAACTAATTATCGTGATTGAACACATTGATATTCCCGGTGATTATGGTATTAATATTAATTATTTATATAATAATAATGAAGAACATGTCGGTATAATTAATACTGGTCTTATTGCCTGGTATAAATTTGATGGCAATGCGGATGATTATTCAGGAAATTTAAATCATGGTAATGTTTCTGGCGCTACCCCATGCCCAGACCGCTTTGGTGATGCGAATAA
>JAQVDA010000019.1 GCA_028698535.1 Bacilli bacterium | reverse complement strand
GTTGTATGCTTATAGCTATAAAAAGGTATCTTCTCGTGATGAGTATAAATGGTCGACTGAATTATCAATACCGGGATGGGTTAGAACTGGTGAAAAACGAACTAGATTAATTACTATTTAACCCAATTAAATAATTTAAATTAATAAAAGATTAGTAGCATATAGTTACTAATCTTTTATCTTATAGAAAACATTAATTATGATTACTTTAAATTAATTTATCATCTTTTATTTTGGCTTTACTTAATCCTTTTTTTAATTAATACTGTAACCTCTTGTCTATTATGAAACAAACTTTTAATTTTCAATACATCATACTGTTCATTTAATATTTTTTTAGCTTTGTTTATTGCTTCTTCTGGGTTTTTTGGCAATTTAAGAGTAACAATAGCAATCCCATCTTCTTTTAACACCGCCGATAAGGAATTCATAATTTTAGCCGTATCAACTGGCTCTATATTCATATCATTTACAATAATATCAAAATAGTTATTAAAATTTAATTTTTCAATTCGACATTTAAAATGTTTTAATCTTGGATGCTGTTGTAAGTCTGGATGTAATTCACTAGGATCAACAGCTATTACCTTAAATTCATAATCAATTAAAACTTTCCTCCAACCGCCAGGCGCGCCCCCAACATCAAGAGCTATTCCTTTTCCATCTAAGGTTATATTAAACTTAACTAAGGCTTCTTTTAGTTTATTTTCAGCTCTTGATATTTTACGTCCCTCTTTTGAACAAATACGATATTCATCACTATGTGAGTTTAAGTTTTCTTTACTATTAGAAAATCCTAAATAATAATTATCTTTATTTATTAATATTGAAACTATATCAATATCTTCATTACGCAGCTCATTGTCAGAAAAAGATGGCATAAGTCCCTTTTGATAAAAATATTGCCCCAAGAACACTTCAATATCTTTGGCGGAATAATCTAATTTACCATCAACAATTCTACATTGGACAGCAAATTCTTTGCCTTTAGTCATATTAGTTATATCAATAGCCGCATTATGAAGGATTTGTTTATCAGTATCTAATTTCCCCTTTATTTTACCTGTTTTCATAACTGGCATTATATGCTTAATAGATATTGGATTCTTTTTAATTAATCCATCAATAAAATCCCTTGATTTTTTTGTTGATGCGACTAAAACAATACTATCAGAAAAAACACCTTTAACATTAATTAATTCATCAACTGACACTAATTCCCTTATAACGTTTTTTTTAAAATGTGGAGTAAAAGTTACGATAAATAAACTCACAAAACTACTCCTTTGATAATTTCATCACCAAATAAAATATTCTTTTTTGTTTTTAAAATTATAACATTACCTTTATTTTAAATCAACTTATGTCATTATCGCGCGATAATGACACCAGGATCCCTTTTTATTTGACAAAAACCCCTATTTATGTTATAATTTCCAAACATTATAAGAAAGGAAAATATCTAAAATTCAGGGGGTTGTAAAGATGAAGAATGGTTATACTTTAGAGTATGAAAACGAAGTAATGTTTAAAAAATTAGAGCGTTCAGTTAAAAAATATAATATGCTGGCGTATAAAAAGTTAGTATTTAGTATCTATCCGAGCTTAAGAGATGGTAATTTCCAAGGTGAGTTAATCTCTGTATCAAGAAAAAACCAGACCAAGACTTACCAAATAAAATTACCAACGGCACCACTTTTCTCTAAAGTTCATGGCGATATTACCTTACATTATATTGTCTATGAATCTGATCGGATGGTTTTATTAACTAATATTACACCGGTAGCTATATTAGATGAAGGACATCGCGCTGAATTATCTACCTATAAAGGCGTTATGATCTCTAAAAAAGATCCATCACGGGATATGTTTAAAATTAATTTACTAAATATGATTCAAAGATAATCAACGGAATGATTATCTTTTTATGTGCTTCAATAGGACTATTAAAAAGTACATATTCATATTGATAATTTCATCTTAATATGATATTATATAAAAGCAAGTGGACCCTTAGCTCAGTTGGTTAGAGCATCCGGCTCATAACCGGACGGTCGCAGGTTCGAATCCTGCAGGGTCCACCAAAATATTGGCGGACGTGGCGGAACTGGCAGACGCACTAGACTTAGGATCTAGCGGAGTAATCCATGGGGGTTCAAGTCCCTTCGTCCGCACCATTGATTATTATACCCTTATTGTACAAGGGTTTTTATTTTTTTATCAAACAATGTGCTTTTTGACCCCATATAATAGAGAGCGGTGAAAAAGTTTTTCAAAACGGCCTCTTTAAGTGGAAATGTTTTCATTGATATTGCGATATTTAGCTCCATAATTGAATATATCAACTATAAGCTCCTAAACTGTTTACGCATCCCATTATAACTTTTATTTTGTCTTTATCAGAAAACTTCTTAAATATTTGTCCTTTCCTAGTCATAGAAAAAACACTTCTTTTTAATGGTTAAATGTCAAGAGTTCTTGAAATTTTCTATACTTGCCTATGCTGGCAATCTGTGGTATTATAATATCTTAACATGGGGGTAGAAGTATGACAAACTTACTAAAAATCTATATTATGTTGAAAAGGGAAAATATTTTTAAAAAGATAATAAAACATGTTCTTAATAGTAGGGAAGTGTTTTTATTTTTTATTTCTTATAAAATCTTTATTAGCCTTATACCATTTTAAAAAATTTGCCATTTCTTCATCGCTTGAATCTTCTTCGTTTTCACCCAGAAAACCTAACTTTCTCATCACAGTTGCTAGTTGTTGCAATTCTTTTTTTTCAACATCTTTTGTTTTTTCTTCAATTAAGTCTGATTTTTGCACACGAAAATAATTAGCAAGCATTTCAATTTTCTCTATTCTTGGATATGTTCTTCCTTTTACCCAGTCTCTAACAGTTGTATATTTAAAATTTAAATCCTTACAGATGCTATTTCTATCTTTATTATATAATTTCATGTAATACTTAAGGTTTTCGGAAAAAACTTTTTTATTTTCCAAATCACTCATACTATTTTGTTTCCTCCTTATACAATTATACTATGTTTTGTGTTAAAAAACAGGTAAATTTTTAGAGTAATTTCCGTTTTTTAATAAATCGTTGTATTTATTAGACTAGATTCCGAATAAATAGTGAAAACGGAAATTCAAACTATAATTATAATGCGTTTAAAACAACAAAAAACGGTTGACACTGCGGTATAACCACAGTATAATTAAAATTAAGATGGGGGTGGAAAGATAAAAATAACTTAGAAGCGGCAATCTCTTAACGCATCCACACGAAATAATGTTATAAACCCATTCAAAAAAGAAGCATCAGATGCTTTAAACAAATTAAAAGTGAGGTAGAATTATGGAAGAAACAATCCTAAAATTACTTAATTTACTTAAAAAAGAACGAGAATTAAACTGGTTGTGTAAAAAAATAGATATTCAAGATTATGAAATATTAGGTCTGATTGAAAAATTAAAACTAGATGGTCATAACATTGATGTCTATCAGCAAAATAAGCAAATAATGATTAAATTACAAGCAAACAAAGTAATAAAAACGCAAAATAAATATGAGTTATACGACGGCCGTCTCAAAAAGATTCGTTTTACTTTAATTAGTGATACTCATTTATGTAGTAAACAAGACCAGCCTGCGATAATTAATGCTTTATATGATGAATTTGAAAAAAGGAATATAAGATTAGTATTACATTGTGGAGATATAAGTGATGGTTTTTATAAAAATAGACCAGAGCATATATTCCAATTAAAAGCATTTGGTAGTGATGAACAAGCCGAATACATCATAGAAAAATACCCTAAACGCGATAAAATAAGAACTCTATTTATCACTGGTAACCATGACCATACTCACATAAAAAATGGTGGTACTGATATTGGACGGGCAATAGCAAGAGAGCGAGATGATATGGAATATTTAGGCATTGATTTTGCCGAGGTTATTATTAATAACTGTAAAATACACATGCATCATCCTGGCGGGGGCTCTGCTTATGCTAGAAGTTATAAGTTGCAAAAGTTTATAGATGCTATGCGTGGCGGTGAAAAACCAAACATACTAGCCCAAGGACATTATCACAAGACTTTTTATATGTTTTATAGGAATATACATGCTTTTTCAATTCCGTCTGTTCAAGGTTATACTCCTTTCATGCGTAGTTTTGCATTAGGTAATGATATGGGGGCTTGGATTATTGAGGCAAAAGTTGATAAACAAGGTAATATTATATCATTAATTCCTGAATTAATTCCTGTTTATGAAAGCCAAGAGAAAAAAGCTAGTAAGGTGCTAATTAAAAAATGAAAACATTAACTTTAAAGGAAATAGATGAAAGAATTAATCCTATTTTATTAATTATAATGGGGAGAAGTTGTACCGGGAAAACAACCCTAGTTAAAAGCTTAAAAGATGATTTTCATGAAGCTCTTTCTTTTACTACTAGAGCAATTAGAACCGGCGAAACAAATGGCGCGGATTATAATTTTATTAGTATTGAAAGATTTAATGAAATGAAAAATAGGGGAGAATTATTTGAATATATAGAATACAATGGCAACTATTATGGTTTAAATGCTGATAGTTTTGACTTTGGCAGAGATAACATAGTTATAGTTGAACCAGACGGAGCAAAGCAATTAAAACAAGCATTATCGGACCGTTTTAATATTTTAACTATCCAATTAGAAGCTCCAGATCATATTATTTTAGACCGTTTTAAAAAGCGAGGCGATAATCCACTAATTGCCGAAGAGCGATTTATAAAAGATAAAGAAATATTTAAAAATACAGGTGCCGATGTTATTTTTAATTTTCCTTATGAAAAAGAAGATATAAAGAGGTTGATAAGATGATATTTATAGATATGGACGGTGTATTAGCGAGCTATACAGGTAGTTTTACTCAAACGGAGTTCGAGGAGGGCTTTTTTTATAATAAAAAACCGATACTAATCAACATAAAAGCCATTTTTGAGTTGTTTACTGGTTATCCATTAGCAATATTATCAGCCTCACCACATGAAATGGGTATAAAAGAAAAGAACGGATGGCTAGATATATATTGTCCCATTGAAGAACGCCATTTTGTTAAATACCCCGGCGAATGCAAAGCCGAGTTTTTAATTAAATATGCCGAAAAACAGAGTCTAAAAAGAGAAGATATATTATTGATTGATGATGACTTATCTATATTGAAAAAAGTACAAGGGGCTGGTTTTAATGTATGGCATCCATCTACAATATTGGTCGCCTATGAAAAACAATTCCCAGACATAACTTTATCAGAAAAAGAATATGAGGAATTAGCAAGGGATGAAGATAGATATATACAATTATTAAAGCGTCGTCTAGAAAGACCAAAGCAAAACCGAAAAATAATTTCCAGTAATTTTGACAAATATACTGCTGATTAAGTCTTTATTATTATAATTATCATTTCTTATAACATAAATTATTTTCATATTAAGTTTTACAATTTATAATAATCAGTATATAAGTTTTCTTCGTCTGTACCATTTAAAAGGAAAAACCCGCTTACGATAGGTTTTTATTAACTATAAGTATCAAAATAAAACTAATTAATAGATATGTTTAAAATAAAGGGAGAAGTAACTCTATCAGCAAAACCTATTAAAATTTCAACCAATAATTATCTTGATACATATTGCAAATAACTAATAAATATTATAAAATAAAGGTGTTGATGGACGATTAGCTCAGCTGGTTAGAGTGCTACCGTGACAAGGTAGAGGTCGTAGGTTCGAGTCCTATATCGTCCACCATGTGTCCCGTTAGCTCAGCCGGTAGAGCAACTGACTCTTAATCAGTGGGCCATAGGTTCGAATCCTATACGGGACACCAATAGAAAAAAACTTGGAATAAACATTTCAAGTCTATAATAGGAATCGATTTTAAATTGATTCTTTTATTTTATAAAATTTAAAGTGTACGTTTGTAAATGATGTGAGACTAAAAAGTGATAAAAAATGAAGCAAAATGATATATTATAAATGTTAATTATTATTAATTAATTTATGAGATTGTAAAAACTTACAATCTTTTTTTATCTTTTGTGATAAAATAATTACTGAAAAATATTGGGAGGCAAATCATGTCAAGATTAGGAATAGATTTTTATAGACAAGATGTTTTAGTGGTCGCTCCTGCTTTAATTGGCAAGTTATTAGTAAGACAATTCCCCGATGGGAAGATTATGCGTTATCGTATTACAGAAACCGAAGCCTACCGCGGGGAAGAAGATATGGCTTGTCATGCCCGCGTTGGTAAAACAAAACGTACTTATCCTTTATATAAACGGGGCGGCTATGCTTATGTTTATTTATGTTATGGAATACACTATTTGTTTAATGTTGTTACTGGTTTAAAAGATTATCCGCAAGCGGTTTTAATAAGAGGAGTTGAGGGATATCATGGACCAGCTAAATTAACTAACATGATGCATATTAATCAATCATTAAATATGGCTGATCTTACTACTTCAAATGCGATATGGCTTGAAGATGATGGCTTTAAAGCTCAATATACAACTGCTAACCGAGTTGGTATTGATTATGCTTCCGAACCATATAAGAGTATTAAATGGCGTTATATTATGAAAAGAGAAGCTACTTTTTGATTTAAATATTTAAAATATATGTTATATTAATAATAGTAAACTTTAATATATTATGTATTTGGGGATAATAATAAAAAAAATAATGATTGGGGTGTAATAATGAAAATCTTACTTACGGGTGCCGCCGGTACGGTTGGACATCATGTTCTTAAACAATTACTTGATCATAATTATCAAGTTACGGTTATTGAACTTAAAACTAAAAAAAACTTAAAAGCGTTAAAACCATATCATCAACAAATAACATTAATTTGGGGTAATATTACGGATAGTGATTTACTCAATAAAATTATAAAAGATCAAGACGTTGTTATCCATCTGGCGGGATTAATTCCCCCTTATGCTGATAGCTGGCCTGAACTAACTCGCCAAGTTAATTATTTTGGTACTAAAAATATTGTCTCGGCCATAACAAAATATAATCCAACTTGTTTTTTAATGTTCTCCTCATCAATTAGTGTTTATGGTGATCGCCTTAATAATTATCAAATTAAAGTTGGTGATAAGCTTAAAAATAGTGACGGTGACTATTACGCCCTTGTTAAAATCCAAACCGAGGATATGATTAAAAAAAGCAACATTAATCATACTATTTTCCGGTTAACGGCGATTATGGATAAGCCCCAGATTGATCCTTTAATGTTTCATATGCCTTTAGATACCAAGTTAGAAATTGCGACCGCTCGTGATACCGCTAGAGCCTTTGTTAACGGGATTAAACATAAGGGTATCTTAAATAAAAATATTTATAATTTAGGCGGTGGCAAGAAGTGCCGTACTACTTATCGTGAATTTTTAAAAACTTGTTTTAAGATATATGGCTTAAATTATAATTATTTAGATGAATCAGCTTTTGCTGATAAAAATTTTCATTGTGGTTATTATATTGATGGACATATTCTCAATGATATTGTTAACTTTCAGGAAGATACTTTAGATAGTTACTATCAATACTTAAGTGATAATACTAGTGTTATTAAAAAGAATTTAACCAAAGCGTTATCTTATTTTATTATGTGGCGTTTAAATAGTAGTTCTGAGCCTAAATACGCGTTACAAACCAATAATAAAGTATTAATTAAACGGTTTTTTAAGTAGCAAGAGATTTAATTTTGAAAGGGGTGATAAGATTGATTATTAAAAAGATTACGGTAGGCTCTTATATGACTAATTGTTACTTATTAGGGTGTAAGAAAACCAACCAAGCGATTATTATTGATCCTGGTTATGATAGTAAAAGAATAATTAAAGAAATAACTAAGCTAAATTTAATCCCCCAAAGCATTATCTTAACGCACGCACATGGGGATCATATTGGGGCGGTCCCTGATTTAGTCAAACGTTATAATATTCCCGTTTATATTCACCCACATGATCAAGAATTATTAAGTGATAGTATGTTAAATCTAACGGCCATTTTATTATCAAAAGGAGTTTTGATTACTTCTTCTAGAAAGTTAAAAGATCAAGATAAGATAAAAGCAGGCACCTTAGAAATAGAAGTAATACACACGCCGGGTCACACTCGTGGTGGCATTTCTTTAAAATGTCAAAATGTTATCTTTAGTGGTGATACCCTTTTTCAAGGCTCAATTGGTCGCACTGATTTACCTGGTGGCTCTCATCAACAATTACTTACTTCTATTAAAGATAGATTATTAGTATTTCCTGATGATACGATTATTTATCCGGGACATGGTCCGACTACTAACCTTGGTCAAGAAAGAGAAAACAACCCTTTTCTAACATAAAAAAAACTATATAATTTTATATAGTTCTTCTATTATCACGGAAAATAAAGTAAGATAATATGCCACCTATTACTGCCCCGCCAATCCCATAAGATAAATTAGTGGTAAGGTCCGTATCACGGATTTTATCATCATCATTATCCAAGACACCATTGTTATTATCAGTATTATCTTTTTCTTTTAAATTGTTATTATTAGGCGGGGTTATATTAGGATCGGTGTCAATATTATCATTGTTAGTTCCGGGATTGGTATCAATATTATCACGAGGCGTATTCGGGTCGGTATCAATATTATCCCTTAAATCATTATTAGGGGGATTTTGAACTGGAACATACTGGGCCAATACCGTCGGTAGGTTTAAAACCAAACTAATTAAATAGGCACTACCAATTAAACCAATCAAAAATCTTTTCATCATTTACCTCCTTCCGTTAATATTTTGACCTAATTTTATTTTTTTATTCAATATTATATTAATCATATTTTGCATAAATAGGGTCTTTTATTAAGTAAAAAATAATTACTTTTAAGTTATTCGCATACTATATAATAAAGATACAAAAATGGTGGCGAATAATAGTTATTTAGTAATGTATCCTTGACATTAATAATTATAATATCCGATTTTATTCTTTTTATTAAATAAAATTATGATATAATATAAATAGATTTATGAAGTGTATAGTTTTGATTTTTTATCAAACCATCATTAATAAATTCTAAAAGAATTATAAAATAAAGGGAGCATTCTTATGTCGATAGCTGTTATTATTCCGGCCTTCAATGAAGGGAAAACAATTAAAAAAATAATTGAAAAAGTTAAGACGGTTAAAGAAATAAACCGCATCATTGTGGTTAGTGATGGTTCAACTGATAATACCGTTTCTATTGCGAAAAAGTGTGGCGTTGAAGTCATGGATTTACCCAAAAACATTGGTAAGGGTGGGGCTATGAGTATCGGTGTTAAGAATTGTCAAGAGGAAATAATTGTCTTTCTTGATGCTGATTTAGTTGGGTTAACAGGGAATCATATCCGCCGGTTAATTCGTCCTATCTTAAATCAAAAAACAGATATGACCATTGGGGTATTTACTAATGGCCGTATCATGACTGACTTAGCCCATGTGTTCGCCCCTTTTTTATCAGGCCAAAGAGCGATGAAAAAAATCTTATTTGAAGAACTAACCGCGGTTGATATCTCCCGTTATGGAGTGGAAATGGCTCTTACTAAATATGTAAAAAAGAATAATGTTCCTTTTATTAAAGTCAATTTAAATAAACTAACCCATATTACTAAAGAAGAAAAACATGGTTTTAGAAAAGGATTAATGAGTAGATTTCAAATGTATTTAGAAATATTAAAAATTATTAAACAACCAAAATAAATACAAAAGGAATAAATATGACCGGATAATGTTGATTTATTTACTATATTCCTATATAATATGAATGATCTTAATAATTAAATAAGATTATTTTTCAACTCTTTAACCCTTATTAAAGAGTTAAAATTATTATACCCATTAAATATTTTAATTGTATAACCTTAGATTGTGATAAAATATACAAAATAATTAAGAGGGGCTTGTAGCTCAGCTGGTTAGAGCACACGCCTGATAAGCGTGAGGTCGATGGTTCAAGTCCATTCAAGCCCACCATTATTTGCCTGATTAGCTCAGTTGGTAGAGTACCCGGCTGTTAACCGGATTGTCGTAGGTTCGAGTCCTACATCAGGCGCCATTATGGCCCGTTGGTGAAGCGGTTAACACACATGCCTTTCACGCATGCATTCACGGGTTCAAATCCCGTACGGGTCACCAAGGAGCAGTACTCAAGAGGCTGAAGAGGCGCCCCTGCTAAGGGCGTAGATCGGGTAAC